>NZ_VFVQ01000054.1:0-1089 GCF_006442195.1 Mesorhizobium sp. B2-3-13 | reverse complement strand
TGACGTCCAGGCCGCTGAGGCGGCCGGCGAGACGATGCAGGTCCGGCGAACGCGAGCGCTTTATGTTGTCGCCGATCAACCCAAGCCTGACCGGGTCGGTCAGGCCGGCACTTCGGCGATCGTGCGGAGCCGTGCTCATCCCTGGTATCCGAACTGCCTCGGCAGCCACAGCACGATTTCCGGAAACAGCATCATCAGCAGCAGCGCAACGACCAGCACCCCGATGAACAGCCAGATCTCGCTGATGATTTCGCGCAGCGGAATGCGGGTGGTCGCATTGATGACGAACAGCACGACCCCATAGGGTGGCGTAATCAGCCCGATCATGGTGTTGACCACCACCACGACGCCGAAATGCACCAAGTCGATCCCGAGCAGTCGGCAGGTCGGGATGAACAGCGGTACAATGACCAGGATGATCGTCGATGCGTCGAGCAGACAACCAAGCAGCAGCAGCAGCACATTGACCATGAACAGGAAAGCGAGCGGGGATATGTGCAGTCCCTGCAGCGAGGCTGCCATGTGGGCTGGAATGTTTTCGCTGGCCACAATGTAATTGAAAATCAGTGCGCCGCCGATGACCAGGCCAACGGCGGCGGACGAGCGCGCGCTTTCTGAAAGGATGGCATAGAGCTTCCGCCAGCTCAGCGCACGATAAAAGACACCGGCCAGTATCAGCGCATAGGCGGCCGCGACGGCGGCCGCTTCGGTCGGCGTGGTCGCGCCGCCATAGATGCCGTAGAGCAGGATGACCGGCATAAGCAGCGCTGGAAATGCATTGAGCGTCACCTTCGGCAGGGCTCGCAGAGGCACGGCTTCCTCGACCGCGAAGCCGCGCTTGCGAGCGACCCACGCGTTTAGGCCCATCAGCACCGCGCCCATCAGCAGCCCAGGCAGGATGCCGCCGAGGAACAGGAAACCGATCGAGGCATCCGAGACCAGCGCGTACATCACCATCGGGATCGACGGCGGGATGATCGGCCCAATGGTCGAAGCGGCGGCGGTGATAGCGGCGGCGTAGCCGCGCGGATAGCGGCCGTCCCTGGTCATCATCTCGATGATGATCTTGCCCAGCCCGGCAGCGTCGGC
>NZ_VFVQ01000053.1:0-1160 GCF_006442195.1 Mesorhizobium sp. B2-3-13 | reverse complement strand
GGCAGGGGAATCGCATATGGCGTTTTGGGAGTTGAAATTGGTCTGAGAAGAGATTCTTTGGGAAGGCAGTCCAGCGAAGGAGTGACTGCCATGTCCTGCCTTGAGAGCTATTTCGGCGCGGTCCCTGACCCGCGCGCGGCCAACGCCACGCACCGGCTTGGCGATTTGATCGTGATGATGGTTGCGGCAAGCCTGTGCGGCGCGACCAATGCGACGGAGTTTTCGTTGTTTGCGCAAGAGCGCAAGCAGGCGCTGTCGCGGTTGATCGCGTATGAGGAGGCGCCCAGCCATGACACCTTCTCGCGGCTGCTGCGCCTGCTCGATCCTGAGGCCTTCGGGCGCGCCTTCGCCGCGTTTGCCGCAGGCTTTGCCCAGGCATGCCAGGGCGTGGTCTCGCTCGACGGCAAGGCGCTGCGGCGGGCTTATGAGAAGGGCCTTGCAGCCAGTCCGCCCTTGACGGTCTCGGCCTTTGCCGCCGAGACGCGGCTGTGCTTGGCGGCGGCTTCGCCCGGCGATGCGGAGAATGAGGTCGAGGCTGCCCTCAAGGTAGTCGAACTCATTGATCTCACTGGTAGATTGGTCACGGCCGATGCGCTCCACTGTCACACGCGTATGGCCCAAGCCGTCACCGAACGCGGCGGCGACTATCTGCTCGCGCTCAAGGGAAACCGTCGGCATTGGCTTAGCCGTGCCAACCAGCATCTGGTCGAAACTGCCCCCGCTATCGCCGAGCGGACCGAAACCAGCCATGGCCGTAGCGAATGGCGACAGGCAGAGGTCGTCGCGGCAGCTGAGCCGCTGATGCCAGGCCACAGAGCCTTTATCCGCATCACCAGCCGGCGCGACCAAGCCAAGCCGCTGACGCGCCTGTTCATGGCCTCCAACCTGCTGTCGCCACCCCAGGCGCTCGATCTCACCAGAGCTCACTGGCAGATCGAAAACGGGCTGCATTGGATATTGGACGTGCATCTCGCCGAGGATCTCAGCCGCGCCCGCAAAGGCAATGCCCCCGCCAACACCGCGCTCCTCAACCGCATCGCCAGAAACATCCTCCAAATCGCCGACACAGACAAAGTCCCGATCAGCCACCGCATCAAGAAATGCGCCTGGAATGACGACTATCTCATCAATGCCATCACTCATATGCGATAGCCCTGCCC
>NZ_VFVQ01000052.1:0-1186 GCF_006442195.1 Mesorhizobium sp. B2-3-13 | reverse complement strand
GAGGCCTTTGCACGGAACCGGGTTGGTGATTCCGTGCGTAAGGAATGAAGAGGGATGATTCGGATGGTCGATCGTTTGCTTGGTCAACTGAGCCTTGCGGATGGGCTGGCATGGTCGGACACGACGGAGCTCGACCAGATCGCGCGAGTGATCGACTGGGTGCCGATCCAGGCGCTTCTTGGTCGGCGCAGCGGGTCGGGACGGGGCAACACCAGCTATCCGGCCGAGGCTTTGCTGCGCTGTCTGCTTCTGGGCGTGTGGAACAATCTGAGCGATCCCGCCCTCGAGGCACAACTGCGCGACCGGCTGTCGTTCCGCCGCTTTGCCGGCTTCAGCCTCTCGGACCGCACGCCGGACCATTCGACATTGTGGCGATTCCGCGAAGAGCTTAAGTGCGATGGGCTGATCGATCGGGTGTTCGATGAGATCACGCGGCAGCTTGAGCAGAAAGGGCTGATCGTCAAGCGCGGCACGCTGATTGATGCCTCCTTCATGCAGGCCGCCGCGCGCCCGCCGGCGAAGCTGAAGAAGGGTGAGGAGGGTTCGGCGCGGCCATCGGCCGACGCTGATGCGCGTTGGGGGCGCAAGGGCAACAAGACCGTGTTCGGCTATAAGGTGCACAACGGCGTCGACGATGCTCACACGCTGATCCGGCGCATGGACTTCACGGATGCATCGATCACCGACACCGAGCCGGCCGACGGTCTGATCAGCGGGGATGAGAAGGCGGCCTATGGCGACCAGGCCTACTACACCCATGCCCGGCATGCCCGACTTAAGCAGGCCGGCATCAAGGACCGGCTGATGCACCGCCCCAACAAGCACCATCCGCTGACGCCGCGCCAGAAGCAGCGCAACCGGCTGATCTCGAAGGTACGGGCGGCGGTGGAGCGGCCGTTTGCGGTGTTCAAGCAACGTTACGGCATGCGGCGGCTGCGCTTCTTCAACCTGGCGACCAATCGGACGCAATGCCTGCTTGCCGGCTGCGGCTACAATCTGGCGCGAGCGGCCGCCGTGCTCTACCGGCGGAGCCAGCCGGCATGAGGCGGAGTCTGCCCAAAATCCGCCGCAAGGGTGGCCCGAGGCCCCACGAAACCGGGCAAAATACCCCGCCAAGGCGGCCCGATCGCCTTTCAAAAAACGCCCATGCATCACGTGCGCCAAATATCGGCTCCCGTGCAAAGGC
>NZ_VFVQ01000051.1:0-1890 GCF_006442195.1 Mesorhizobium sp. B2-3-13 | reverse complement strand
CGCGACACGGATGCGGCGGCGAGCCCCGAAGCGGCGCTGCGCCGCGCTCGCACGAACGCGCTTGTGCGTCACGCGCGCGCCATTGACGCGATCCTGAGCAGCGGAAATGTGGATGGGCAGGGCAGTCCCGAGCAGATGCGCGAGTTGCGGGATGCCCGCAGCGCTTTCGAGAAGGTCCGGCCGCATGGCTGGCGCGATACCGAAGCTGCCTATGTCAAGAACCCCGAGTTGGTTCGTGAAGCGACGGCCGGCCGGGTCAGTCGCATCGTGCTGGCGCTTCAGCTTGAGACGGAAATCCGCACCGGACTGGACACCGATCCGGGGCGTCGGGCCGACCGTTTCGTGGAAGGCTGGCAAAAGCTTGAGCGCACGAGCCAACACCAATACCAAGCTGGCGACATGTCCGGCTACAAGTCAACGCGGTCGGCCATGTCCGACATGGCCAAGAGTCTCGAACGCGATCCTCAACTGGAGTCCCTCCTTGCCAATCGCAAACGCGATCTTGGCATTCATACCGACTCCGGCCGCAGCCTCGCTACGGAACTCGCATTCAGCCACGGCATCGGCAGAGGCCGTGGCATTGGAATCTGAATACGTCCGATTCGCCGCCGTTTCCACGCCGGGGCAAGACGACCCGGAAAACCCTCTTGCGTGCCCGTAAGTGTCTGTCCTCTCTGGATCAGGAGCAACCAGAACCAGCCAGCAAGAGGCAGTGCGACCATGCCTGAACCAGACCGGATCATCCGCCTGAAAACCGTCCTTTTCCGGACCGGTCTGTCTCGGTCCACGATCTATCGCAAGATCGCCGAAGGAACCTTCCCACGCCAGATACAGATCAGTATCCACGGCGCAGGCTGGCACGAATCCGACATCAGTCGCTGGATCACCAATCCCGTCTCGTGGCGTCCGCAAGACCAGGGCGACAAGTTGTGATGAGGGTGATGCACCCTGTGCGGAAAGCTGGCCTTCATCGAGACGCAGCGGTCACGGCGGCGAGGCTATTGCTTGAGCCCCACGTGGGCCATGTCCATTAGGAGCGCCGCCGAGGCAAGCAACATTGGCAAAGTCGGCCTCGCGCCCATCAAGATGACTTGCTCAAGCAGGGCAACTTTGGAGCGAGCCGCACACAACTGGCCGCCTATCTGCTTTCCGGTCCGTCTTCCTTCGAAGCAGACTGCTTCCTCACCGCCTATAAGGGCCGTTAACTGACGGTTGCCCGATCGTTCTGGCGATCGTCGCCGGATCGATATTTATGGTGGCGGCCGAGGTCATCCAGCACCGAGCGGATATGAGGCCAAGGGAAATCGGCGGGACGTTCCCAATGCTCACCGTCATGCAAAATAACGAGCAGCTTGGCTAAAATGCCCTCCATGGAGGTAGCCGCTGTATGCGGTAGATTATCCAGAAGGTCGCGTTCGGCTGTTTCGGATTGCCGTATCAGTTCGTCTGCTCTCGAATAGCCGATCTCAGCATCGGCGGCATCCCAACGCGCCTGGTGTGCCGCGAAGTCGGCAACCGCACTGTTCCATTCGACTTCAATTTCGGGAGAGTAGGCATCGTTCAGGCCTTCCATGGAATGGAGCGTTAATTCCGTCCCATCGGCAAGCCGTACCTTGGCGTAGGGAAAGCCGACCGTCCTAGCGAGGTGTGTCTCCAACCTTTGCTGTTCGCGGCATAACGCCAGTGTCTTGTCATGGAAATCCTGCCAGTTCCCACACAAAACAAGCGCCGGATCGGCGGCGCCGCTACCGCCCGTAAGTCCGGCGGCCCGCGACCTTACCTGGAACGGCCATGCCAGTGCGGCCGTGGCCGTGCCCGCCAGCAAGCGCCGCCGGGTGACGAAAGACAAACTCATGCTATTGTCGGAATCATCCATGATCCGAGCTCCAT
>NZ_VFVQ01000050.1:0-2838 GCF_006442195.1 Mesorhizobium sp. B2-3-13 | reverse complement strand
AGCGTCACCGCATTGCCAATGTCGTGCGCGCCGGTGCCCTCGGCGAAGGTCGCTCCCGTATAGTTCTGCGCCACCGGTCCATCATCATTGATAGCGATCGACAGCGTCGAGTTCGATGCACTGCCATCCTCGTCGGTGACGATAACGCCATAGTTGGCGAAAAGCTGGTCAGCTGCGCCGGTGATCCCCACGCCCGGATGCGCAACGTTGTCGGTCAGCGTGAAGCTGTAGGTGACCGTGCCACCAGCGTTTGTTCCGCTGAAGCCCGTGATCGTGAGTGTGCCATAGATCGGGCCGCCGGCAATGACGACCGGAACCGAACCGGAATTGGCCAGATTGGCGTAGCTGATGATGGTCGTGCCGACCTGCAGCGATCCCAGACCATCGGGCGAGGTGAAGGCGAATGTGCCGACGGCGGTTTCCGAATGGTCGGAATTGTTGTTTGGATTGCTGTCGGACAATTCTCCCGACCCTGCGGGATTGGATCCGTGTGGCGGCAGTCCCTTCTCGTCGACCGTTGCGTCGCCGCCGTCCGCCTGAGGCGTCAGGCCTGAAATGGTGACGATATCATCAGCACCGTTGACGGTGATCGTCAGGGACGCCGGCGAAGTGTCGCCGTCGCCATCCGTCACGGTGTAGCCGAAGCTTTCGCTCAGGCTCTGGCCCGCGGAGAGACCCTGGACAGCGGCATAGGCAGCCGGATTCTGAGCCTGCGTATAGAGCACATAGCTGTAACTGCCGTCGGCGCCAACTGTCAGCTGGCCGTAAATCCCGTTGACGTGGTTGGTGACAGCGCCATCCCAGGCGATCGCGCCGAAGCCGTCGCTGCCAAGATGGTCGGCGTGGCCGTCCGTGATATTGGCGTCGCTGCCGCCGGTGCCGGTAACGACATTGCCGTCAGCCGTCGTCGGTCCGTCCTCGGTCACCGAATCCTGATCATTGACGGCCGCCGGGCCGTCATCCTGGAATTCGACGCTCAGGGCGACATGGGAAACGGCGGTGGTCGAATCGCCGTCGAAATCGGTGATCGTCGCCTTGACGTGCAGATCGGCGGCGACGGTCGCGATGTCGTCGAAGGCAGCCGCACTGCCGCCATCGATGCTGTGCGCGATCGGTTGATACTGGCCGATCCAGACCGCGCCGGTCGGGTCGACATAGACCTTGAATACGTCGACGCCGTTGGCCGACCCCACGAGAACGCCGTCGGCGTTCGTCGAGAGCAGTATTGTGGCGCCACCGATCGTCTTCAGTCCGGAATCGACATTGACGAGCGCATTTCCGTTGGCATCGGTCACCGCGAAGGAGAACGTGGCATTTTCGTCGGCGCCGACCGAGGCGTTGAAGAGCCCGAGCGCGCTTGCCGACGATTTCGCATAGCCGAGCGCGTCAGCCTCCTGGACCAGAGCCGGCGGGGGCAGGGCCGTATCGTTGGCCGGATTGGGGTCGGCGGAATTGTTGACGCCGGCGGATTCGTCATGGCTGACCCGGAAGACCTCGGTCTGTGTGGTGACGGTCGCGATCTTCGCCTCGATGCCGAAGATCTTGAACGGATTCCCGCCGCTCAAGGTGGCATCGGTGCCGCCCGCATTGGAATCGAACGTGAAGTTGTTGTAATTGCCCACCTTGAGCTGGTCGAATGGGGTGCTGCCCACGACTTCCACGGTAGCGCCATCCGGTACCCCGGCGAAGGCGTAGCCGACCTGCACGCCGCCTTCGAAGACGGCGGTGCCGGCTGCGAGCACGCCATTGACCGTCACGGTGAACGGCTCGAACACGCCGCCATCCTTAGCGCCGATGAACAGGACCGCACTCTCGATGCCCTTGGATTCGGCGACGTCTATGGTGAAGGCGACGGACGACACATCATAGGAACCGCTATCGGTGATGATCGGCGGATTTGGATTGTCGGCCGTGACCACGAGGTTTTTGACGAAATCCATGGTCAGGATTTCAGGTCCGGTCTCACCTGGATGAGTTTCGTATCCATCGATGATCTGGCCGTCGCCGACGCCGATCTTGGTGCCGGTGGTGTTGACGGAATTGTCGCCCTCATTGACGTCGACACCGGACAGCTTGATGTCGTGATTTCCGGCGCCGTCCATGCCGCGAACATCGGTGTTACCGGCCTGCAGCGTGTAGACGATCGTTTCCGTGGTGGTGGTCGTCGTGGTGGTGGCATCCCGCGCGGTGATCTGCGGAACATCGTCGAGCACCTGGACCTTGAACGTGCCGGCCGCCAGTTCGACGGTGTCGCCATCGCCATCCTTGGCAATGATGAATGACGAAAAATCGATCCCGCCATTCGCAAGCGTGTTTTCCGTATTGTCACCCACGGCGCCGTTCAGCGTCGGATGGTCGATCTGATCGATCAGCGTGAAGACGTATGAGCCGTCGGCGCCGACAGTCAGCGTAAACACCGGTCTGTCCGTGCCCGCCTGGTAGCCGGCTCCGCCGCCGATATCGACATAGCCGGTGAGCGTGGTGCCGTCGGAGACAATCAGGACATCCGCGCCCTTCGAGTCGATACCGGAGTCGGAAGGAGCAGCTTGCGTGACCAGCCCAAAGGCCGATGTCGGGTTCGGACCGTCGGCACCGAAATCGACGAGAAGATTCAAGGCACCGGCGGCGCCTGCGGCAATGGCCGAGTTGGTCCCGGCTACTTCGCCGTCGGGCTGGGGATTGTCGACATTGCCGACAGACTGGGCATTGTGGAGGCCGTCCTCATCGACATTTGCCGTGAGCTGGGCCGTGCCGATGGCTTTCGGCACGTCGTCGATGATGTTGACGGTGATGGTGCCCGTGGTGGAATTGCCGACGCTGTCGGTGACCGTATAGGTG
>NZ_VFVQ01000005.1:0-272649 GCF_006442195.1 Mesorhizobium sp. B2-3-13 | reverse complement strand
ACTCCAAAACCCCTTCGGGCCAAAAGTGTTACCCATGTCTCCGGTATAAACCGTAACCTATGTGTCCGGAACGGACCGGGAGGGGATGGTGCCCAGAGGCGGATTCGAACCACCGACACGCGGATTTTCAGTCCGCTGCTCTACCAACTGAGCTATCTGGGCCTGTTCCGGCTAACGAAAACTCGTGCTCCGGATTTCATAAAGGCACCGTAGGCACCCCTTGAAAGCGCGTGGGTTATAGCATGGGAATCCGGCCTGTCCAGCGCCCAGATGTGGATTTCCTGCAGGAAAAGAAATGCCGCCCGATGGGCTGGTTTCCATGCCGTGCGCCCGCCTATCTGGCGCTTGCCAGTCCCTTGCGGAAGTCGGATGGCGTCATGCCGGCGAGCTTGCGGAAGGATTTGTTGAAGGCGCTGAGCGAGCCGAAGCCACTATCCATGGCCACGCGCAGCACATTGGCGTCCTGATGCATCAACAGCGCCTGCGCGTAGCTCAGCCGCAGAAGGTTGACATATTCGTTGAGCGTCATGCCGGTCGATTTCTTGAACAGGCTCATGGCGTATTTGGGGTGGATGTCGGCGGCCGCCGCTATGTTCACGCAATCGATGTCGTAGAGGAAATTCTCGGCGATGAAATCGCACATGCGCCCGACATTGCGCGACGACTGCTGATCGAAGGGGCTGCCCGCTTCCTGCCCGGCGGCGTTTCCCGGCACCAGCCGGTAGGGCTCGAACCGCACCCGCTCCAGCCGCAGCAGAAGTTCGTTGACGGCGTGCTCGGCCTTGGCCGGATCGCCTGAGCGGGCATAGCGGTTCCAGCGGGCGAAATTGTCGTTGTCGGATTGATCGGTGGCGCTGGTCACCAGCGTCGCGCCCGTCATCAGCCGATGGCGTATGTCCGCCGGTAGGTGCAGCCGAAAGAAATGCACCAGCGGCAGATGCGCGCCGGCATAGACGGCGTCCTCGCTCAAATCGTCCATCTGATGCGGCAGGCCGCCCCAGAACAGGCACATCTCGCCGGCCGAAAGCGATATTTCGTGCTCGTTCATGCGGTAGTGGACGGAGCCGCGGACGATGAAATTCACCTCGACCTGGGCATGCCAATGCGGCTTCAGCATCACCAGCGGGTTGGTGTGGAACATCTGCAGCGCCAGCGGAAAACCCTCAACGCTGCTGGCGCCGGGCTGGTAAAACGGCCTGTCAGGCATCTTACTTTCCGCCAATTCCATATTCCCTCTGTCAGGGACAGGCCCTTACCGGTGCCTAGTCTAGCCACGCTCACAGAGAGAGCAAATGAAATGGGAGGATTTCAATGCGCATCACACTGTCCTGCGCCGCGCTAGCGCTTGCCCTGGGCTCCGCCCCGGCCTTCGCGCAATCCGGCGAAATCACGATCTGGAGCTGGAACATTGCCGCTTCATCCCTGAAAGCAACGGTTGCCGGCTTCAACAAGCTGCATCCCGACATCAAGGTCACGGTCCAGGATCTCGGCAACCAGCCGACCTATGACAAGTCGATCGCAGGATGCGCGGCCGGCGGCGTCGGCTTGCCCGATATCGTCACCATCGAGAATGGCGAGGCCGAGAATTACTGGAGCCAGTTCCCCGACTGTTTCGTCGACCTGCATACGCTGGGCTATACGGCGGAGGACCAGAAGAAATTCCCCGATTTCAAGCGCACCGAACTCGAAGTCGGCGACAAGGCCTACGCGATGCCGTGGGATTCCGGCCCGGTCGCCGCCTTCTATCGCCGCGACTTCTATGAGAAGGCCGGCGTCGATCCGGCATCGATCAAGACCTGGGACGATTTCATCGCCGCCGGCAAGAAGATCCAGGCCGCCAATCCGGGGGTCTCGATGACCAATGCCGATTTCAACGGCGACAGTGAATTCTTCCGCATGATCTCCAACGAACAGGGCTGCGCCTATTTCGCCGAGGACGGCCAGTCGATCACGGTCAACCAGCCCAAATGCGTCGACGCCATGACCAAGGTCAAGGAGATGAAGGACGCTGGCATCGTCTCGTCCGCCGACTGGGGTACCAAGATCACCAACAACACCGCCGGAGCCGTCGCCACCCAGGTCTATGGCGGCTGGTACGAGGGCACTATCCGCACCGAATCGGCGGGCGAAAACGGCAAATGGGGCGTCTACCTGATGCCGAGCCTGACCGCGGACGGCCCGCGCGCCGCCAATCTCGGCGGCTCCTCGCTCGCCATCACTTCGGCGTCGAAGAACAAGGAAGCGGCCTACGAGTATTTGAAATACACGCTCGGCACCAATGAAGGCCAGATCACCATGCTGAAGGAGTTCGGTCTTGTCCCCTCGCTGGTCTCGGCCCTGAACGACCCCTATGTCAGCCAGGGCCTGCCCTACTGGGGTGGCCAGGCGGTGTGGAAGGATATTCTGGGCACCTTGCCCAAGGTTGTTCCGAGCCGCGGCACGCAGTTCCAGAGCGATGCCGAGATCATCGTCCGCGCGGTGCAGACCAAATATCTCGCCGGCGGCTACCCCGACGCCAAGGCGGCACTCGACGACGCCGCTAGCCAGATCGCCTCGGCGACTGGGCTGCCTGTCAAGTCCTGATCTCCCAGGACGGGGTCCGGGATGGCAAAAGTGCCGTCCTGGACCCGCCACTTGCTCGCTTGTCTTCAACACCAGGGATGAAGGAGGAAAAAAGATGCGCAACCGCAATGCCACGGCCTATCGCTTCCTCACGCCCTATCTCCTGATCTTCGCCATCTTCTGGGTGTGGCCGATCATCTCTTCGTTCCTGATCTCGTTCCAGGCGACGCGTACCGTGCCGTGGCGCTTCGCACCGGGCTTCAACTGGGGCCGGCTGATCGGCGACCCTGCCTTCTTCAACGCGCTGAAGAACACGCTGCTCATCCTCGTCATCCAGGTTCCGGTGATGATCGCCCTGGCCATGGTGATGGCGGTGTTGCTGAATTCGCCGCTGCTCAAGGCGCGCGGCCTCTATCGCTTTGCCTTCTTCGCACCGGTCGTCGTCGGCGAGGTCGCCTATTCCGCGGTGTTCCGGCTGATGTTCAGCCTCGATTTCGGCATCGTCAACAAGCTCTTGAACAGCATCGGCCTGCCGAAGGTCGACTGGTTCTCCAACGTCACGCCGGCCATGGCGCTGATCATGATCGCGGTCACCTGGCGCTGGGCCGGGTACAACGCCATTATCCTGCTGGCAGGCATGCAATCCATTCCCGATGATGTCTACGAGGCGGCGACGCTCGACCGGGTGAGCAAGCTCAAGCAATTCTTCTACATCACCCTGCCGCTGTTGAAGCCGGTCATCGTCTTCTGCGCCGTGCTGTCGATCATCGGCACCATGCAATTGTTCACCGAGCCGTTCCTGATCACCGAGCGCGGCGGGCCGGGCGGCGGCACAGAGACGCTCGGCCTGCTGCTTTACCGCCAGGGTTTCCGCTCGCTCAACTTCGGCTATGCCTCGGCCGTCGCCTACACCATGGCGGGGCTCGCCATCGCGATCACGCTGGTGCAGCTTTGGCTGACGAGGGAACCGAAATGAGTTCGCTCTCGTCGGCAAGACTGAAACGAAGCATCGCACTGCACCTCTTCCTGACGCCGCTGGCGCTGATCTGGCTGTTTCCGCTGTGGATGATGGTGGTGTTCTCGACCATGCCCGACAACGGCATCTTCAGCCCCGGCATCGAACTGTTGCCGCACGGCAACTTCATCGACAATTTCAACAATCTGCAGCGCGACACCGACTTCGTCGGCGCCATCATCATCTCCGTTTGCGTGGCGGTGACCTACACCGTCCTGTCGGTGCTTTTGACCTCGATGGCCGGATGGGCGCTGGCCCGCTACCAGTTCTTCGGCAAAAGCGTCGTCGTCGCCATCATCCTGGGCACCATCACGCTGCCCTATGCGGTGGTGCTGATCCCGCAATTCATCATGGTGGCGCGCGACTTCAAGCTCGCCAACACGTGGGTGGCGCTGATCGTGCCGCCGCTGTTCAATTCGCTTGGCGTGCTGTTCATGCGCCAGAGCTTTTCCATGATGCCGGACGATCTGTTCGATGCCGCCCGCGTCGAGGGCGTCAAGGAGTGGCGCATCTTCGTCTTCATCGCCTTGCCGTTGGCGCGGCCGATGCTGGCCGCACTCTGCATCATCCTGTTTCTCGCCTCCTGGAACAATTATCTCTGGCCGCTTTTGATCAACAGCCAGCCGGGTTCGATGACGGCACCCGTGGCGCTCGGCACGCTGATCGGCCTGACCAAAGTTTCGTGGGGCGGCATCATGGCGGGTGCGGTGATGCTGACCGTGCCGATGCTCATCGTCTTCGTGCTCCTGCAGCGTCATTTCATCGCCGGCATCGCCGCCGGCGCGGTCAAATAAGGAGCAGAATGGCAACCGTCACTCTCACCAATGTCGCCAAGCGCTTCGGCGCGTTCGAGGTCGTCCACGGCGCCAACATCGATATCGCCGATGGTGAGTTCGTCGTCTTCGTCGGCCCGTCGGGCTGCGGCAAGTCCACGCTGCTCAGAATGATCGCCGGGCTGGAGGACATCAGCGGCGGCGAGATCGCGATCGGTGGCAAGGTGGTCAATGATGTCGAGCCCGCCGACCGCGGCATCGCCATGGTGTTCCAGTCCTACGCGCTTTATCCGCATATGAGTGTCGAACAGAACCTCTCCTTCGGGTTGCGCATGACCGGCAACCCCAAGGCCGACACCGAGCGGCGGGTGAAGCGCGCGGCCGAGATCCTGCGCATCAGCGAATTGATGGAGCGCCGCCCGAAGAAACTTTCCGGTGGCCAGCGCCAGCGTGTCGCCATCGGCCGCGCCATCGTGCGCGAGCCGCAAGTGTTCCTGTTCGACGAGCCGCTTTCCAATCTCGATGCCGAACTGCGCGTCCAGATGCGGGTCGAGATCTCAAGGCTGCATAAGGAACTCGGCGCCACCATGGTCTATGTCACCCATGACCAGACCGAGGCAATGACGCTCGCCGACCGGATCGTCGTGCTGCGCGCCGGCCATATCGAGCAGATCGGCAGGCCGCTCGAACTCTATGACAATCCCGACAATATTTTCGTGGCCGGCTTTGTCGGTTCGCCGAAGATGAACTTCATCAAGGCCCACATTGTCGGCCGTGATGCAAAAGGCGTTGTGGTCGAATTGGCGGGCGAGGAGAAGGCCCGTGTCGTCCAGCCGTTGACAGGCGTCGCGCCCGAGCCGGGCAGCAAGGTCATCGTCGGCGTGCGGCCCGAACATTTCGGCGTTGCCGGTGAAGGCGACGCTGACCTTACGGTCGCCATCGACGTGGTCGAGCACCTGGGCGGCACGAGTTTTCTCTACGCCAGGACGGCCCATGGCGACGACGTGGTGATCCAGCGCGACGCGGCAAAGGTCCCCGAGACATCAAATGTCACCGTTTCCATCCGCAAATCCTACCTGTTCGACGAAAAAGGGATGCGGCTGCGCTGACCGGCCGCCCCTTTCCCAGCCCGCAAGGAGAATGACATGACTGCATCAACGCCCATTCGCTGGGGCATTCTTGGGCCGGGCGGCATCGCCAAGGCCTTTGCCGGCGGCGTCGCCGGTTCGCGCACCGGTAAACTGGTTGCCATCGGCGCGCGCAATCCCGGCAAGCCGGGACTGGCCGAGAGCTTTCCCGGCGCCCGCATCCTCGACGGTTATGACGCTCTTCTTGCCGATCCGGAGATCGACGCGATCTATATCGCGGTCCCGCATCCAGGCCATGCGCAATGGGCGATCAGGGCGGCGGAAGCCGGAAAGCATGTGCTCTGCGAAAAGCCGCTCGGGCTGACGGCCTTCGAGGCCGACGCCATGATGCATGCGGCGCGCAAGGCCGGCACCTTCCTCGGCGAAGCCTTCATGTACCGGCTGCATCCGCAGATGCTGCAACTGGTGGATCTGATCAAGTCGGGCGTCATCGGCGAGATCAGGATGATCAAGTCGAGCTTTGGCTTCGCCATGCCTGATTTCATGCCGCGGCACCGGCTCTACGCCAACGATCTCGCCGGCGGCGGCATCCTCGATGTCGGCGGTTATCCCGTTTCGATGGTGCGGCTGATTGCCGGTACCGCCATCGGAGCGCCCTTCGCCGAACCCGACAAGGTCGCCGGCACCGCCCATCTTGGTCAATCCGGTGTCGACGAATGGGCCTCCGCTGTCCTGCATTTTCCCGGCGCTATCGTTGCCGAGGTTTCCTGCAGCATCTCGCTCAACCAGGACAATGTCCTGCGCATCTTCGGCACTAAGGGGCGTGTCGAGGTGCCCGACTTCTGGTTCGCCGGCGGCGACCGCGATGTCGGCCCAGGCCGGATCGACGTGATCGGTGCCGACGGCGCGCAAGAGACCATCAGCGTCAACGAGAAGCGCCATGTCTATTCCTTCGAGGTCGATGCCGCCGGCGAGGCGATCCGCGCCGGGCGTCAGGAATTCGCCTGGCCGGGCATGGGTTGGGCCGACAGCCTCGGCACCTTGCGCGTGCTTGACAGATGGCGCGCGGCGGTCGGGCTGGAATATGAGATCGAGAAGGCCTCGCTGCGCACCAACACCATCTCCGGGCGACCCCTGCGCCCGGGCGGCACCGCGATCGGCAAGCGCACCATTCCGGGCCTGGCGAAGCCGGCCTCCGTGGTGGCGCTCGGCTTCGAGGATTTCCGCACCTTCTCCTCCGGGTCGATCCTGCTCGACGCCTTTTTCGAGGCCGGCGGCAATCTCTTCGACACTGGCTATGTCTATGGCGGCGGCTACACCGAGACGCTGCTCGGCCAATGGCTGAGGAACCGTAGCGTGCGCGAGCAATCGGTTGTTATCGCCAAGGGAGCGCATTCGCCGCTCTGCTATCCCGACGTGATCGGCAAGCAGCTTGCCCAGTCGCTCGACCGCCTGCAGACTGACCATGTCGATATCTATTTCATGCATCGCGACAATCCGGACGTGCCGGTCGGCGAATTCGTCGATGCCATGGACCGCGAGGTCAAAGCCGGGCGCATTCGCGGCCCCTTCGGCGGCTCGAACTGGACGATGCAGCGCATGGACGAGGCGATTGCTTATGCCGAGCGAACCGGCAAGCAGAAGCCCGGCGTGCTCTCCAACAATTTTTCGCTGGCCGAAATGCTGGAGCCGATCTGGGCTGGTTGTGTCACCTCTTCCACCGATGACTGGAAGGCCTGGCTGACATCCAGGCAGATGCCGAACTTTGCCTGGTCGAGCCAGGGACGCGGCTTCTTCACCGACCGCGCTGGGCGCGACAGGCTGGACAGCGAGGAACTGGTGCGGGTCTGGTACTCGGAGCGCAATTTCGGTCGTCGCGACCGCGCGATCGAGCTCGCCGCCCGGCTGCGCAAAAGCCCGATCCACATTGCGCTGGCCTATGTGCTCAACCAGCCTTTCCCATCGATCCCCTTGATCGGGCCGCGTACGCTTGGCGAACTGGACGACAGTCTGCGGGCGCTGGACATCGCGCTCTCGCCCGCCGAACTCGAGTGGCTGGACGGCGGCAGCCTGCACGCGGCCTGACAAAAAACGGCCCCAAGCGGCGTCAGGTCTCGTCGTCCGACGGTCTGACGCTGCGCCTGGCCGGGGTTCGCAAGCTGGCATACATGCCGGTCGTGCGGAATTGGCTGGGCGTCGTGCCGTAGAGTCGGCGGAAGACCTTCGAAAAATAATTCGCGTCCTCGAAACCGCACAGGATGGCGACCTCCTTTACCGGCAGGAAGTCCGCTTTCGTCAAAAGCTTCGCGGCCCGTTGCAGCCGCTGCTGCAGTACGAACTCGGCGGGCGGCAGGCCCTCGCTCTCGGCGAAACAGCGCGAGAAATGAGCCCGGCTGAGCCCGCTGATCTGGACGAGGTCCGCCACCGGCAGGGCTTTGTCGAGATTGGCGTTGATGTGATCGATGACTGGCTGCATGGCGCTCTGCTTTTCGGCAAAGGCATGCGAGCCGAACACATCGTCATAGAGCGCCATCGCCGCCTCGTAGGCGATCGCCGAAGCAGCACCTGGCGAAGCGGCCCCCTTGATGAGACGCAGGCTGCAATCGGCAAGATGGTCGATCGTCGCCGGCTGCAGCCGAAAGACCGGTCCCGACACGTCGAGGATCGACTTGTGGATGCGCAACGCCTCCTCGCCGTTCATCGAGATCCAGAAATATTCCCAGCGCTCGTCCCTGGCCAGCCAGTAGCGGTGGTTGTGCGGCACCAGCACCAGCAGCGTGTCGTTCGTCTGCAGGCGGTAATCGCGGTTCTCGTAGCGCAGCCGGCCGGTGCCGCTGATCGTATGCTGCAGTACGGTGAATGGTGTCTGGCCGCGCTTTCGCCCGTCCCAGTCATAGGTCACGTCCTCGCGCACCTCATAGCCCGTGCTTGTCGGCATGGCATGCAGGCGCTGGCGGCCGCGCGGCAGCGAGACCGTCCGCATTGACTGTCCGTTGGCGATCAAATCCCGCAGCACAAAATTACCCCTGAAAGCATAATCCTTCTCTGGCCGCGCCCGCGAATATGCGCATAATCCCGCCTCGAAGAACGCGAATAACCCGCGATCGAGGAGCAGGCGGGAGGAGAGAAAGCCGGATTCCGGCCTGAATGGCTTGCACGCCAAGGCGTGTAGCCGTCTTCCTCCCTTGCTGCTCCTTGCCTAGCATTCGAATGGATCGAGGTGAAGGTGATGAGTTTCAAAATCGCTATTATCGGCGCCGGCAGCGTCGGTTTCACCAAGAAGCTGTTCACCGATATTCTCTGCGTGCCTGAATTCAAGGACATCGAATTCGCGCTGACGGACCTCAGCGAGCACAATCTGGGGATGATCAAGGCGATCCTCGACAGGATCGTCGAGGCGAACGGATTGCCGACCAGGGTGACCGCGACAACCGACCGCCGCAAGGCAATCGAGGGCGCTCGCTATATCATCAGCTGCGTGCGGGTCGGCGGCCTCGAAGCCTATGCCGACGATATCCGCATTCCCTTGAAATACGGTATCGACCAGTGTGTCGGGGACACGATCTGCGCCGGCGGCATCCTCTACGGCCAGCGCAATATTCCGGTGATCCTCGATTTCTGCAAGGACATCCGCGAAGTCGCCGACACCAACGCCAAATTCCTCAACTACGCCAACCCGATGGCGATGAACACCTGGGCGGCGATCGAATACGGCAAGGTCGACACCGTCGGCCTCTGCCATGGTGTCCAGCACGGCGCCGAACAGATCGCCGCGGTGCTGGGCGCGAAATCGCCGCGGGAACTCGACTATGTCTGTTCCGGCATCAACCACCAGACCTGGTTCATCGATTTGCGGCTGAACGGCCGAAAGATCGACAAAGATGAGCTAGTCGCCGCCTTCGAGGCGCACCCGGTCTATTCCCAGCAGGAAAAGCTTCGCATCGATGTGCTCAAGCGTTTCGGCGTCTATTCGACTGAAAGCAACGGGCATCTTTCCGAATATCTGCCCTGGTACCGCAAGCGCCCCGACGAGATCACGCGCTGGATCGACATGTCGGACTGGATCCATGGCGAAACGGGCGGCTATCTCCGCTATTCCACGGAAACCCGCAATTGGTTCGAGACCGAATATCCGCAATTCCTCGAAGCGGCATCGAAGCCGATCGACGCCTCAAAGCGCTCCAACGAGCATGCCAGCCACATATTGGAGGCGCTGGAAACCAACCGCGTCTATCGCGGCCACTTCAACGTCAAGAATGACGGCGTGATCACCAATCTGCCACGCGACGCCATCATCGAATCGCCCGGTTTCGTCGACCGTTTCGGCATCAACATGGCCGCCGGCATCACGCTGCCGGAAGCCTGTGCCGTCACCTGCATGGCCTCTATCAACGTTCAGCGCATGTCGGTCCATGCCGCCATCTCTGGCGACATCGATCTTCTGAAGCTTGCCGTGCTGCACGACCCGCTGGTCGGCGCCGTGTCGACGCCGGAGGAGGTCTGGCAGATGGTGGACGAAATGGTCGTCGCCCAGGCGCAATGGTTGCCGCAATATGCCCACGCGGTTCCTGCGGCCAAAGAGCGGCTGTCGAAATCCACAGTCAAGACCCGGGAATGGGCGGGTGCCGCGCGGCGGAACGTGCGCTCGATCGAGGAACTGCGGGCAGAAAAGGCCGCGCTGAAACAGGCCGTCTGAAAACCGGGCGCGGCGGCGGACCCTCGGGAGGCAGGTCCACCGCAGTCAGCCGCCCGGAGAAATCACGGGAGAAGTGTGAAGCGGTTCTCCGTCCGGAATTGCATAGAGACATAGACAAGACGAGCAGCAGCAAACGTCTGAACACGAGGGAGGACACTAATGAGGAACCTACGCAGTATTGGCATTGCCGCTGGACTGGCGCTGAGCGTCTCCGTTCCAGCGCTCAACGCTTTCGCTTCCGAACCGACCGTCCCGCCGGTGCCGGCGACGTTTCCGGCGGAGGGCAAGATCAAATACGTGGCGCGCGACTCCATCCTGGAGTTCAAGGCGCTGCCCGAGTATCACGAGCCCGGCTGGGTGACGGAAAAATACGTCAAGGCCGGCAAGCTGCCGCCGGTCAAGGAAAGGCTGCCGAAGGAGCCGCTTGTCTTCAAGACGGGCAACATGCCGAACGGCGTCGGCGTCTACGGCGATACGATGCGCCATGTCATCGGCGGCCGGCCGGAAGGCTGGAACTACGGCGCCGGCCAGACCCAAGGCTGGGGCGGCATCGACATCGGCCTTTCCGAGTGCCTGACGCGCACCGCGCCGCTGTTCCAGGTCGAGGCGAAGGATACCGAGCCGCTGCCCAACCTCGCCAAAAGCTGGGATTGGTCAGCTGATGGCCACAAGCTGACCATGCATCTCGTCGAAGGTGCCAAATGGTCCGACGGCGTGCCATTCAACGCCGACGATGTCATGTTCTACTGGGACGACGAGGTCATGGATCCCAACGTCTCGCCGCTCAACGGCGCCACCCAGGAAACCTTCGGTGTCGGCACGACGCTCAAGAAGATCGACGACTACACCGTCGAGTGGACCTTCAAGGACGCCTTCCCGAAACAGCACCTCTACGCAATGGCCTATGGCACCTTCTGCCCCGGTCCCTCGCATATCTTGAAGCCGCAGCACCCGAAATATTCGAAGAACACCTACGACCAGTTCAAGAACGCCTTCCCGCCGGAGTATATGAACATGCCGGTCATGGGCGCCTGGGTGCCGGTCGAATATCGGGTCGACGACATCATCGTCATGCGCCGCAATCCCTATTATTGGAAGGTGGACGAGAAGGGCAACCAGCTGCCCTATCTCAACGAATTGCATTACAAGCTGTCGACCTGGGCCGACCGGGACGTTCAGGCGGTCGCCGGCGCAGGCGACTTCTCTAATCTCGAGCAGCCGGAAAACTTCGTTGCCTCTCTGAAGCGCGCGGCGGAAGCGAATGCGCCGGCGCGCCTTGCCTTCGGCCCGCGCCTCATCGGCTATAACCTGCGCATGAATTTTTCCGCCAATGGCTGGGGCAATCCGGACGAGCGCGGCCAGGCGATCCGCGAACTGAACCGCAACGAGGATTTCCGCAAGGCCGTCACCATGGCGCTTGACCGCAAGGCGCTGGGCGATTCCCTCGTCAAAGGGCCGTTCACCGCGATCTATCCTGGCGGCCTCTCCTCGGGCACCAGCTTCTACGACCGCAAATCCACCGTCTACTATCCTTTCGACCTCGAGGGCGCCAAAGCCGAACTCGCCAAGGCCGGCCTGAAGGACACTGACGGCGATGGTTTCGTCAACTTCCCGGCCGGTACCGCCGGCGGCAAGAATGTCGAGATCGTGATGCTGGTCAACAACGACTACACCACCGACAAAAGCCTCGCCGAAGGCGTGGTCGCGCAGATGGAGAAGCTTGGTCTGCGGATCGTGCTCAACGGGCTCAACGGTACCCAGCGCGATGCCACGCAATATTCAGGCCGTTTCGACTGGCTGATCCGGCGCAATGAGCAGGAGCTGACCTCAGTGGTGCAGAACACCGTGCAGCTCGCTCCAGTCGGCCCCAAGACCAGCTGGGATCACCGCGCGCCGGAAAGCGGGGAGGTCGATCTGATGCCTTTCGAGAAGGATCTCGTCGACATCGTCAACAAGTTCGTCTCGTCGGCGGATAATAACCAGCGCGCCAGTCTGATGCGGGACTTCCAGAAAATCTCGACCGAACACGTCTACAATATCGGCCTGACGGAATATCCCGGCGCGCTGATCATCAACAAGCGCTTCTCGAACATTCCGCAAGGCACGCCGATCTTCATGTTCAACTGGGCTGAGGATTCCATCATCCGCGAACGGGTCTTCGTCGCGGCCGACAAGCAGGCCAAATACGAATTGTTCCCGGAAGAGCTTCCCGGCAAGCCTGGAGACAAGGGTCCGATGTAAGTTTACCTCCCCTGACTGAGAGAGACCCGGCCGCGCCGCTGGCGCGGCCGGAACAAACCAACCCTCCGAGCGCCCCCAAGGAGCGTCCGGCGAGATGAGGAAGCGGACCGCCCATGCTGCGATTCCTGCTCACGCGTATAGCGTCGGCAATACCGGTTCTCGCTATTCTGAGCCTCGTCACCTTTGCCATCATCCAGGCGCCGCCTGGCGACTATGCCGATTACATCCGCTCGCAATTGATCAACCAGGGCGGAGCCTCCTTCGCCGAGGCTGATGCTCAGGCTCAGGCCTATCGCGTCGAGCACGGCCTCGATAAGCCGCTGCCCGTCCAGTATCTCAACTGGATCGGCGGCATCGTCACCCAGGGTGATTTCGGCTACAGCCTCTATTACAACAAGCCGGTGGCCGACGTCGTCGGCGAGCGCCTGCCGCGCACGCTGCTTCTGGCTTTGGTCTGCCATCTGCTCGCCTCGGTGCTGGGCATCACCTTCGGCATCTGGGCGGCGACCCGGCAATACACCTGGATCGACTCGACCCTGTCGGCGATTTCGTTCCTCGGCATGACGGTGCCGCGCTTCCTGATGGCGCTGATCATCGTCTATCTCCTGGTCTTCCAGTTCAATGTCTCGGAGATCGGCTCATTCTTCTCGCCGCAATATGGCGGCGCGCCATGGTCGTGGGCGAAGTTCGTCGACCTGGTCAAGCATGTCTGGCCGGTGGTGGCGATCGCCACCTTCGGCGGCCTTGCCTACAATATGCGCGTCATGCGCGGCAATCTGCTCGATACGCTCAACGCGCAATATGTCGAGACGGCCAAGGCCAAGGGCTTGACCGGTAGCGCCGTCGTGATGCGCCACGCCGTACCGAATGCGCTGCATCCGCTGGTCATGTATCAGGGCGTGGTGCTGCCCTATATGCTGACCGGCGAGATCGAGACGGCGATCATCTTCGCGCTGCCGACCGTCGGTCCGGCGATCGTCGGCTCGATGGCGGTCGGCGACGTCTATGTCACCGCCACCTTCATGATGGTGCTGTCGGCGACGCTGATCGTCGGCAACATCATCGCCGACATGCTGCTCGTCCTGCTCGATCCGCGCGTGCGCCAGTTCGGGGAGGGTTAGATGCTGGCACGAGATCCTTCACCACCGCCACTGCCGGCCGAGCGAGCCACAGTGGCGCCCGCACGCGGCAATGAGAGCTACATGGCGCTTGTCTGGCGCCGGCTGAAGCGCTCCTGGACCGGCATGGCCGGGCTTTGGCTGGTCGTGCTGCTCCTGGTCATGGCCGTATTCGCCGAATTCCTGGCGCCGATGGACCCGAAGGCGACCGATGTCGGCTTCGCCCCGCCGCAGCTGCCGTCCTTCCACGACAAGGATGGCAATTTCGTCGCGCGGCCGAGGGTCTATGCACTGTCCGATTCGGCCGACCTCGATCCGGTTACTTTCCAGCCCATCGTCGGCCCCGACTACGACCACCCGAGGCTGCTTGGCTTCTTCGTCGAAGGCGCACCGTACAAGCTCTTCGGACTGATACCGGCGAACCGGCATTTCTTCGCCTCGACGGATGGCCAGCCGGTGCATTTCCTCGGCACCGACAAATTCGGCCGCGACGTGCTGTCGCGCGCCATCCACGGCTCGCGCGTCTCACTGATGATCGCGCTGACGGTCGTCTTCATCATCACCGTCATCGGCACCACCGTCGGCATGGTCTCCGGCTATTTCGGCGGCCGGTTCGACGTCTGGATGCAGCGCTTCGTCGAACTGGTGCTCGCCTTCCCGCAACTGCCGCTCTACCTGGCGCTGACGACGTTGATCCCGGTCACCGCGCCGACCAATGTGTTCCTCGCCTTCGTCATCATCGTCATGTCGGCGCTGGGCTGGGCGCAGATGTCGCGCGAGGTGCGCGGCAAGACGCTGGCGCTGGCGCGCATAGAGTATGTGCGCGCCGCCATGGCGGTCGGCGCGACAGACCGGCGCATCATCCTGCAGCACATCTTTCCCAATGTGATGAGCCACGTGATTGTCGCCGTGACGCTGGCGATCCCGACGGTGGTGCTGCTCGAATCCTTCCTCGGGTTCCTCGGTTTTGCCGTCAAGCCGCCGCTGATCTCCTGGGGCCTGATGCTGCAGGACACCGCGACCTATTCGGTCATCGGAACTTATCCCTGGATCCTGTCGCCGGTGGGTTTCGTGCTCGTCACCGTCTTTGCCTTCAACGCGCTGGGCGACGGCCTGCGCGATGCCGTCGATCCGTATTGAGGGGACCGGGATGACCATTGTACTCGCCGAGCCCTTCGCACCAGCTTTCCGCCTTGACCATGATGGGCGCCAGGGAGAGCCCGTCATCGATGCCCGCAACATCGAGGTGGCCTTCAAGGTCGAACACGGTGTCGTCGAGGCGGTCAAGGACATCTCGTTTCAGCTCTATCGCGGCGAGACGATCGCGATCGTCGGCGAATCCGGTTCCGGCAAGTCGGTGACGGCGCGCACCGTCATGGGGCTGCTGTCGCGCCGCGCCACCGTGTCGCCGAAATCGAGCATCTGTTACGACGGGCGGGACATCCTGAAATTTTCCGAAAGCGCCCGGCGCAAGCTGCGCGGCAACCGCATCTCGATGATTTTCCAGGAGCCGATGAGCTCGCTCAATCCGATCTATACGGTCGGCAGCCAGATCGTCGAAGCAATCCGGGTGCATCGCAAGGTGAGCCGCAAGCAAGCCTGGGCGCGGGCGCTAGAGCTGCTGCGGCATGTGCAGATCCCCGAACCCGAAGCGCGGCTCAAACAATATCCGCACCAGCTCTCGGGCGGGCAGCGGCAGCGCGTGATGATCGCCATGGCGCTCGCCAACGATCCCGACGTGCTGATCGCCGATGAGCCGACGACCGCGCTTGATGTCACGGTCCAGGCGCAGATCCTCAACCTGATCCGCAATCTGCAGAAAGAGCTGCGGATGGCGGTGATCCTGATCACCCACGATCTCACCGTGGTGCGCAAGTTTTCGGACTACGTCTATGTGATGCAGCATGGCGAAATGTGCGAGCACAACGTCACCGAACGGCTCTTCGCCGCTCCGCGGCATCCCTACACCCAGCGGCTGCTTGCCTCCGAGCCACGCGGCCGGCCGCAACCGCTGCCCGAGGGCAGCGGCACCATCCTCGAGGCGAACGGCGTGCGCGTCTGCTTCATGCTGCGCCATGGAACGTTCCTGAAGCCGGACTGGCGCGAACTGGTTGCCGTCGACGACCTCGACCTCAAGCTTTGCCGCCACGAGACGCTGGGACTGGTCGGCGAATCCGGTTCTGGCAAGACCACATTCGGCCAGGCGCTGCTGAGGTTGGCCGACGCCAAACGCGGCGAGATCCGCTTCGATGGCCAGCCTATCCATGGCCTGTCGCGAGGCGAGATGCGCCCGCTGCGTTCGCGCATGCAGATCGTCTTCCAGGATCCGTTCTCCTCGCTCAACCCGCGCATGACGATCGGCCAGATCATCGAGGAAGGGCTGATCGTCAACAGCATCGGCGCGACACGGCGCGAGCGGGTCGAGCGGGTGCGCGAGGCACTGGTCAGTGCCGGCATGCCGGGCGATATCCTGTCGCGGTTTCCGCATGAGTTCTCCGGTGGCCAGCGCCAGCGTATCGCGATTGCGCGGGCCATCGCACTCGAACCCGAATTCATCCTGCTCGACGAGCCGACATCGGCGCTCGACCTCTCCGTCCAGGCGCAGATCATCGACCTGCTGCGCAAGCTGCAGGACGAGCGTGGTCTGAGCTATCTCTTCATCTCGCACGACCTCAAGGTGGTGCGCGCGCTGTGCCACCGCGTCATCGTCATGCAGCACGGCAAGATCGTCGAGCAGGGCCCTGTCGACGAGGTCCTCACCAATTCCAAGACCGCCTACACCGAACGGCTCGTCAGGGCCGCTTTCGACGTGGCCTGAACACATGCCGGAGGTTACATTGGCAAGACATCCCAGGATCACTTTCATCGGCGCCGGTTCGACGGTGTTCATGAAGAACATCGTCGGCGA
This sequence comes from Mesorhizobium sp. B2-3-13, assembly GCF_006442195.1. NCBI lineage: Bacteria > Pseudomonadati > Pseudomonadota > Alphaproteobacteria > Hyphomicrobiales > Phyllobacteriaceae > Mesorhizobium > Mesorhizobium sp. B2-3-13. Next base: position 256,248 of record NZ_VFVQ01000005.1, on the reverse strand, counting down.
CGTGCTGCAGCGCCCGGCACTTTCGGGCGCCACGATCGCGCTGATGGACATCAATCCGCAGCGGCTGGAAGAAAGCGCCGTCGTCGTCAACAAGCTGATCGCCACACTCGGCGTCAAGGCGAAGGCCGAGACCTACACGGACCAGCGCAAGGCGCTGGCGGGCGCCGATTTCGTCGTCGTCGCCTTCCAGATCGGCGGCTATGAGCCCTGCACCGTCACGGATTTCGAGGTGCCGAAGAGATACGGGCTGCGCCAGACGATCGCCGATACGCTCGGTGTCGGCGGCATCATGCGGGGCCTGAGGACCGTGCCGCATCTGTGGAAGATCTGCGAGGACATGCTTGCAGTCTGCCCGCAGGCGATCATGCTGCAATACGTCAACCCGATGGCGATCAACACCTGGGCGATCTCAGAGAAATATCCCGAGATCAGGCAGGTCGGGCTGTGCCACTCGGTGCAAGGCACGGCGATGGAACTGGCGCACGACCTCGACCTTCCTTACGACGAGATTCGTTACCGCTCGGCTGGTATCAACCACATGGCCTTCTACCTGAAGTTCGAGCATCGCCAGCCGGACGGATCCTACCGCGACCTCTATCCCGATCTCGTGCGCGCCTATCGCGAAGGCCGCGCGCCGAAGCCCGGCTGGAACCCGCGCTGCCCCAACAAGGTGCGTTACGAGATGCTGACGCGGCTGGGCTATTTCGTCACCGAAAGCTCGGAGCATTTTGCCGAATACACGCCCTATTTCATCAAGGACGGCCGCCCCGATTTGATCGAGAAATACGGCATTCCGCTCGATGAATACCCCAAGCGCTGCATCGAGCAGATCGAGCGCTGGAAGGACCAGGCGCAGGCGTATAGCTCGGCCCAACGTATCGAGGTCGAGGAGTCCAAGGAGTATGCCTCCTCGATCATGAATTCGGTCTGGACCGGTGAGCCGTCGGTGATCTACGGCAATGTCCGCAACAATGGCTGCATCACCTCGCTGCCCCGCGATTGCGCGGCCGAAGTGCCGTGCCTGGTCGATGCGTCCGGCATCCAGCCGACCTATATAGGCGACCTGCCGCCGCAATTGACGGCGCTGATCCGTACCAACATCAACCTGCAGGAACTGACGGTGCGGGCGCTGATGACGGAAAACCGCGAACACATCTATCACGCGGCGATGATGGACCCGCACACGGCGGCCGAACTCGACCTCGACCAGATCTGGTCATTGGTCGACGATCTCCTGGCCGCCCACGGCGACTGGCTTCCGGCCTGGGCGCGTGGTGATCGCAAGAACCAGGCCGCCTGACCGGCGGCCCTGGCTTCATTTCGGCCCTGGCTTCATTTAGGCTCGTCGGCGTCCGGTTCTTCCTCGTCGTCGCGAGCGGAGATGACATAGGCGCCCTTCAGCCAGCGGTTGAGGTCGATGTCCTTGCAGCGCGTCGAGCAGAACGGATAAGTCTCGCGCGCCGACGGCTTGCCGCATTCGGGGCAAGGGCGCTTGGGCCGCAGTGGCGTGACTTTGTCGTCCGCGCTCATGGTCGCGCGGACAACCAGTTTTGATGGGTCTTGAAACCTTCGCCCGACAGCAGCGCCGCCGTCTCATAGAGCGGCAGGCCGACAATATTGGTGTAGGAGCCGACGAGCTTGACGACGAAGGAGCCGGCGAGACCCTGGACGGCATAGCCGCCGGCCTTGCCCCGCCATTCGCCCGAGGCGACATAGGCGTCGATTTCCTCGCGTGGCAGCCGCTTGAAACGCACCCGCGTCTCGACCAGCCGCTGGCGCATTTTGCCCCCCGGCGTGATCAGGCAGATGCCGGAATAAACCCGGTGCGAACGGCCGGACAACAGCCCGAGGCAGTTGGCGGCGTCATCCAGTGTCTCGGCTTTGGGCAGGATGCGTCGCCCGACGGCGACCACCGTGTCGGCCGCCAGCACAAAGCTTGGCGCATAGTCGGTCTCGGCCTTCAGCGATGCGAACGCCTTCTCGGCCTTTTCCTTCGACAGCCGTTTGGCCAGCGAGCGCGGATGCTCGGCACGCAGCGGCGTTTCGTCGATATCGGCTGGCAGGATGCGGTCCGGCTCGATGCCGGCCTGCTGCAAGAGTTCGATGCGACGCGGCGAACCCGAGGCAAGCACCAGCTTATGCAAAATGCTCATCGCGCTCGGGTCTTGATCTTATTTGAAACGGTAGGTGATGCGGCCCTTGGTCAGGTCGTATGGCGTCATCTCGACCAGAACCTTGTCGCCGGTCAGCACGCGGATGCGGTTCTTGCGCATGCGGCCGGCCGTATGGGCGATAATCTCGTGTTCGTTTTCGAGCTTTACCCTGAACATCGCGTTGGGCAACAATTCCGTGACGATACCCGGAAACTCGAGGACTTCTTCCTTCGGCATTCGATACCTTTGCTTGGATGACAGTTCCGGCGCCTAGAGCATGATGCCGAAAAGTGTGAAGCGGTTTTCCGACGACATCACGCTCTACTTCTTTGACCTAGAGTCGGATGATTTCAGGTCGGACAGACCTGAAATCATCCGACTCCAGCCGGAATTTCGGCGGAACCTATATGATAATCGTGCGCTTGTGAACACGCTTAATCCGTCGCGTTTTTTGCTTCGGGAAGCAAAAAACGTCGGCTTATGCGTAACTTCAGCCGCTCGCGCACGTCGCGATAGCTTGCCATGATCTGTTCACGCGTGCCGTCGGCACCGGTCGGGTCCGGCGTCGGCCAGTATTCCACCTCGACGGCAAGCGAGCGGGTGAGTTCGAGTGCCGCATGGTGCGCCTCCGGCGCCAGTGTCACGATCAGGTCGAAATAGTCGTCCTCGAGATCATCCAGCGTCCGTGGATGGCGTTCGCCCAGCGTCAGACCGTCTTCGGCAAGCACGGCATCGACGAACGGGTCGCGCTCGCCGGCGCGCACACCCGCCGAGGCGACGAAAATGGTAGCGGGAAGCATCCGGCGCGCCAGCTGCTCGGCCATTGGCGAGCGCACGGCATTCATGCCGCACAGGAACAGGACCGAGCGGGGCAGGGCGCCGGCGACCAGGATCAGCCCCGCCAGTGCAGCACGCAGACCAGCGTGAACAGCCGTCGCGCCGTGTCGAAGTCGATGTCGATCTTGCCGGAGAGCCGATCCATCAGCGTCTGCGAGCCCTCATTGTGCAGGCCACGGCGGCCCATGTCGATCGCCTCGATGTGGCTCGGCGTCGAGGAGCGGATGGCGTCGTAGTAGCTCTCGCAGATCATATAGTAGTCCTTGACGATGCGCCTGAGCGGCGTCAGCGACAGGATGTGGGTGACGACGGCGGCGCCGTCCTCGCGCGCCACGGCAAAGACCAGGCGGGACTCGGCCAGCGACAGCTTCAGCCGGTAAGGACCTGTACCGCTGTCGTTGACAGGCTTAAAACTGTTCTCCTCGATCAGGTCGAAGATCGCCACCGCCCGTTCATGCTCGACATCGGGCGTCGAACGGCCGATCGATTCATCGAGTTCGACATCGATCAGTTTTGCGCGGGTTTGATCGTGGCCCGTCATGCCGGCCTACATGTTCAGACGTATGGCGACAGAGCGGCCATGCGCGTCGAGCCCTTCCGCCTGAGCGAGTGCGATCGCCGCCGGTGCCAGCATGCGCAACTGCTCCGGCCCGAGCTTCAGGACCGAGGTGCGCTTGACGAAGTCGAGCACGGAAAGGCCCGACGAGAAGCGCGCCGAGCGCGCCGTCGGCAGCACATGGTTGGAGCCGCCGACATAGTCGCCGATGACCTCGGGCGTGTGGCGGCCGAGAAAAACCGCGCCGGCGTTGCGCATCCTTGCGAGGAAGCCCTCGGCATCGTCGATGGCCAGTTCGACATGTTCGGCGGCGATACGGTCGACCAGCGGCAGCGACGCCTCGATCGTTTCGACCTCGATCACCGCGCCGAAATCGCGCCAGCTCGCCGCCGCCGTTTCCGCGCGCGACAGGCTCTGCAACTGGCGTTCGACCGCTTGTTCAACCGCTTTGCCGAAAGCCGGGTTGTCGGTGATCAGGATCGACTGCGACGACACGTCATGCTCGGCCTGGGCAAGCAGGTCCGCCGCGATCCACTCCGGATCATTGCCGCCGTCGGCCACCACAAGCACCTCCGACGGCCCGGCGATCATGTCGATGCCGACAGTGCCGAACACCCGCCGCTTGGCCGCGGCGACATAGGCATTGCCGGGGCCGACGATCTTTGCCACCGGCTTGATCGTCTGCGTTCCATAGGCAAGTGCCGCGATCGCCTGCGCGCCGCCGACGCGGTAGATTTCGGAGACGCCTGATATATCCGCCGCCACCAGCACCAGCGGGTTGACGATGCCGTGCGGTGCCGGCACGACCATGACGATGCGCTCGACGCCGGCTACCTTGGCCGGCACGGCGTTCATAAGCACCGAGCTCGGATAGCTTGCCGTGCCGCCCGGCACATAGAGCCCGACCGCCTCGATCGCGGTCCAGCGCGAGCCGAGCTCGACGCCGGCGGCATCCGTGTAGCGTTCGTCCTGCGGCTTTTGCCGCTGGTGGTGGGACCGGATGCGGTCACGCGCGAATTTCAGCGCCTCGACCGTGGCCGGATCGGCCTCGGCATAGGCGCCGGCGATGTGTTCCGCCGAGACGGCAACGCCGAGTTCGGCGAGGTCGCCTCCGCCGAATTTCTTCGTGTAGTCGATCAGTGCCGCGTCGCCCTCGGCACGCACGCGCGCGATGATGTCGCGCACCACGGCGTCGACATCGGCCGATACCTCGCGCTTGGTCAGGAGAAACGCGGCGAAACGCTGCTCGAAATCGGCGTCGGACTGGCGAAGCGTGATGGCCATCGTATGCTCAAGCCCTGTGTATGGGGCGCGACGTGGCTTCCCACGCGCCGCCAATATCGGCAAGGCGGGCCTCGATGCATTCGACATCGAGCATGATCGTGCCGCCGCCCGAAAAGATCAGTTCGACGATGCCCGCGGGCTTGCTGATCTCGATGAAGCTGATCGCCAGCAGGGAGAGGATTTCGGCCGGCTTGTCGCGCGCGATGCCGTTGGTCTTGGCGCCCAGCACCCGGTCGAAATGCAGCACGGCCTGCCGTCGCTCATTATGTTGGCGAAACAGGCCGGATTTGGCTTCCCACACGAAACGGTTCATGGTCAGCACGAAACGCTTGGCTTTGGGCAGGAATTCGAGGTCCGAGACCTTCATCACGGCGTCCTGGAGATGGGCCGAGACGATGCTCAGATCCTGGTCGTCGAGCGCGATGAGTTTTAAGACCATGCGGATTTCATACCTAGAGGTTGGCAACCAGCCTTTCTGTTAGGCGGTCTTTCCGATCGGTGCAACCGCGCCAAGAATGCTGCCAGAGGCAATTGCCTCAGGTTTTGCACCCCTCATCGGCCCTGCCGGCACTTCTCCCCCGCATAGTGGCGGGAGAAGGACGCTTCGCAGATGATTTCGCCAAGCGACCGTGGATCGTTAAGCCGAAATACGCTCGATCACCGCGCCGCAATTGGAAAGCTTTTCCTCCAGCCGCTCGAAACCGCGGTCGAGGTGATAGACGCGATTGACCGTGGTCTCGCCTTCGGCCGCCAGGCCAGCGATGACCAGCGAGACGGATGCGCGAAGATCGGTCGCCATGACCGGCGCGCCTTTCAGCTTCGCCACGCCGTCGACGATCGCCGTCTGGCCCGAAAGCGTGATGTGGGCGCCGAGCCGAGCCAGTTCCTGGACGTGCATGAAGCGGTTTTCGAAGATCGTCTCGGTGATGCGCGACTTGCCCTTGGCCATGGTCATAAGACCCATGAACTGCGCCTGCAGGTCGGTCGGGAAGGCCGGGAAGGGCGCCGTCGTCACATCGACCGGCGAAATGCCGGCGCCATTGCGCCTCACGCGGATGCCGGAATTGGTCTGCGTGATCTCCGCGCCCGTCTGGGAAATCACGTCGAGCGCCGTCTGCAGCAGCTCCGGCCGCGCGCCTTCGAGCACAACGTCGCCGCCGGTCATCGCCACAGCCATGGCATAGGTGCCGGTCTCGATGCGGTCGGGGATGACGCGCACGCGCGCGCCCGACAGCGCTTCAACGCCGTCGATGGTGATGGTCGGCGTGCCGGCGCCGGAAATCCTGGCGCCCATGGCGTTGAGGCATTCGGCGAGGTTGACGATCTCGGGCTCGCAGGCGGCGTTTTCGAGCACCGTCTCGCCCTTGGCGAGCGATGCCGCCATCATCAGCACATGGGTGGCGCCGACCGAGACCTTGGGGAAGGCGTAACGGTTGCCGACGAGGCGGCCATTCCGGGTCTTGGCGATGACATAGCCGGTATCGACATCGATATCGGCGCCCAGCGCCTGCAGGCCTTCGAGGAACAGATCGACCGGACGCGTGCCGATGGCGCAGCCGCCGGGCAGCGAGACCTTGGCCTCGCCCATCCGGGCCAGCAGCGGCCCGATCACCCAGAACGAGGCGCGCATCTTGGACACCAGCTCGTAAGGGGCGGTGGTATCGACGATGTTGCGGGCGGAGAAGTTGATGGTGCGCGAATAGCCCTCATTCTGCTTCTCGCGGCGGCCATTGACCGAATAGTCGACGCCGTGATTGCCGAGGATGCGGATCAGTTGCTCGACATCGGCCAGATGCGGCACGTTTTCGAGTGTCAGCGTATCGTCGGTCAGAAGCGAGGCGATCATCAGCGGCAGAGCGGCGTTTTTGGCGCCCGAGATCGGAATGCTTCCGGCAAGCTTGTTGCCGCCGACAATTCTGATGCGATCCATTAGAGAATGTCCCTCTCAGCCAGAAAAGGCCGGTTCAATCGTTTGAGTGTATCGGCCCGTCTAGACCATTGACCAATGTGGTTCAAGAAATAGGATTCGCCCACCCCGGCCCAAGAGTGGCCGATTTGAGTTAATCTTTCTTCATTTCCTTGGCCGCGCCGAGCCCGTCGGGCCGTTGGTCGGCCTCACCTGTGCGGCGCGAGCGCGACTGCGCCTTGCGCTTCTGCAGATTGGCGCGCAACTGCTCGGCGAGCCGGCTCTTGCGGGTTGTTTCGCTGCTTTTCGGTGGATTTGTCTTGTCGTTCATCATCCCGCCCCGGTTGGCGACCAGCCAACCCGCCATTCAGGGATAGCCAACATTGTGGCGCCGCCATGTCATGGAAAGCTATCCGGCAAAGGCTTTCACAGAAGCGTTGTTCTTGGCCTTGCGCTTGCCGGTTCGATATGGCAGAAGCCCCGCCATCAGCGGCTGCGGTAGCTCAGTGGTAGAGCACTCCCTTGGTAAGGGAGAGGTCGAGAGTTCAATCCTCTCTCGCAGCACCAGATTTTCCCGAATCGACCACTCGTTGCGCTGGCGCTTCGAGGCTATTCGTCGCTAGCAGGCGAATGAAGGCATGCGCCGGAATCCGTGGATTGCCCATGGCGTTTGTTCTTTTGCCTTACCGGGATGATCAGCCTACGCCACCGACCAGCCGCCATCGTGAATTCCGGCATGCCCTGCCGGCCGAGTTGACGCCGGCATGTCCTGCGCTCGGCAGGTTTCATTGGCAAGGAGGGACCGTTCCCTGCTATTGCCCCAGGAATTCCGGGGCAACCGTCTGCCCCCCATGGAGCGTCAGATGGCCGTACTCACACGCCGCTCACTTCTGAAAACGGCAGCGTTTGCTGGCGCGAGCGGGCTCGGGCTTGCCGCCATGGGCAGGATTGGCGGCCGGGCGGCGTCCGCGCCTGAGCCGATGGTGCTGCGGACGGCGAAAACCCAGGCGAAGCTGATGGATGTCGGCCAGACCAACAACGTGCTGACTTACGGCAACGCCGGAATGCCGCCGGTGCTCAGGATGAAGAAAGGCGAACCCTTCGCCGCGCGCCTCGTCAACGCCATCGACGATCCGACGACCATCCACTGGCACGGCATTCGCCTGCCGAACAAGATGGATGGCGTGCCCTTCCTGGTGCAGCCTTACGTCTACACCGGCGATCATTTTGACTATGCCTTCACGCCGCCCGACGCCGGCACCTTCTGGTATCATCCGCATTGCAACACGCTGGAGCAGATGGGGCACGGCCTGACCGGTGTGATCGTGGTCGAAAACCCGAACGATCCGAAATTCGACGCCGAATTTGTCCTCAACCTGCGCGACTGGCGCCTTGGCGACGACGCTCAGTTTATCGACCAGTTCCGACCGCGCGATGCGGCCAGGACCGGCACTTACGGCACGGTGCGCACGGCGAACTGGCTCGACCAGCCACAATATGACGCGCCGGCCGGCGGGTTGGTGCGGCTGCGCGTTGCAATCACCGATGTCACCCGAATCTACGCCTTTCGCGTCGACGGCGCCGAAGCTGATGTCATCGCGCTGGACGGCAACCCGGTGCCGCGGCGTTTTGCACCCGACGCCCTATTGATCGGACCCGGTCAGCGTCTGGAACTCGCTGTCCGCATGCCCGACAACGAGGGCGCGCTTGTGACCTTGCGGGACGTCAGGGGCACCAAGCCGAAAGCCTTGGCGACGCTGCGCGCGGTTGGAGCTTCCCTCAAACGCGACAGCCGCGATCTCGCACCGCTGGAGGCCAATCCGGTGGCCGAGGTCGATCTCACCACTGCCCAGCATATTTCGCTGACGCTCAGCGCAACGGCGGAGAACGTTCCGAGCGACAGCATCTGCGGCTCGCTCGGCTACAGTTTCTGGGCCATCAACAAAGTGCCGTGGCCGGGCGATACGCCCGATCCGACCGCGCCCTTGGCCGAACTGAAGCTCGGCAAAAGCTACATCATCGACATGGAAAACCTGACGCCGCAATCGCATCCGATGCATTTGCATGGCATGAGCTTCAAAGTGTTGTCATCCTCGCCGCGTCCGGTGCAGCCGCTGATTTCGGACACTTATCTCATCCAACCCAATGAGAAGGTGAGCCTGGGCTTCGTCGCCGACAATCCCGGCGACTGGCTGCTGCACTGCCATATCATCGAGCATCAGAAATCAGGCATGACGAGCTACGTCAGGGTGGTTTGAAGCCGTCACGACAATGTCAATTCGCAACCCTGGGCCAATAATTCGCGGCGAAAGCGGATTTTCCCGGCGATTCCCTTGGAAATCGCCGGTCGCGAGTGGTTTCGTTGGCACAGGGGACCAGCCCCTGCTAATTCGGCCCCAAATCAAGAAGCTGTGGACATTCCCTGCATGACCAATGTCGCTTTGACGGGACTTGCCCGCGATCTCGCCAGACGCGCCGCCGAGGGCCGCCCCGTGCGCATCGGCGTCATCGGCTCGGGCGAAATGGGCACCGACCTGGTCACGCAAGGCATGCTGATGCCGGGCATTTCGGTCTGTGCCGTCTCGACCCGGCGCCCGCACACCGCGCGTGACGCCATCCGCATCGCCTATGGCGACGAGGCGATGGCGGTCGAAGCCGACACCGCATCGAAAGTCACAGACGCCATCGAAAGCGGCAGGATCGCCATCACCTCGAACGAGATGCTGGTGACCAATCCACTGATCGACGTGGTCATCGACGCCACGGGAAAACCCGGCGTTGCCGCCGATTTCGACCTGATGGCGATGGAGCATGGCAAGCATCTGGTGATGATGAATGTCGAGGCCGACGTCACCATCGGCTGCTATCTCAAGCAGCAGGCCGACCGGCTTGGCGTCGTCTATTCGGTCGGCGCCGGCGACGAGCCGTCAAGCTGCATGGAACTGATCGAGTTCGCGTCCGCACTCGGCCTGACCATCGTCTCGGCCGGCAAGGGCAAGAACAACCCGCTCAACCATGATGCCGTGCCCGACGATTATCGCGACGAGGCGGCCCGCCGCAACATGAACCCGCGCATGCTGGTCGAATTCGTCGATGGCTCCAAGACCATGGTCGAGATGTGCGCCATCGCCAATGCGACCGGACTGGTGCCCGACGTGCCTGGCATGCACGGCCCCAAGGCCGACCGCGACGACCTCGTCAAGGTGCTGATCCCGCGCGAGGACGGTGGCCTCCTGCTGAAAAAGGGCGTTGTCGATTACACGATCGGCAAGGGTGTGGCGCCTGGTGTCTTCGTCATCGTCGAGGCGACGCATCCGCGCATCATCGAGCGCATGGATGACCTGCATATCGGCCATGGCCCCTATTACAGCCTGTTTCGACCATATCACCTGACCTCGTTGGAAGTGCCTCTGACAGCGGCCCGCATCGTGCTGTTCGGCAAGCCCGACATGGTGCCGCTGCCGAGGCCGGTCGCCGAGGTCTGCGCCGTCGCCAAGCGCGATCTCGCCGCTGGCGAGACCTTCGATGCGATCGGCGAAACCTGCTATCGCTCCTGGACCATGACCGTCGGCGAAGCCCGCGCCCAACACGCCGTCCCGGTCGGCCTGCTCGAGGGCGGCAAGGTGCTGAAACCGGTCAGGAAAGGCGAGTTGCTGACCGCCGACAATGCAGCGCCCGACCAGACGACCAGGTTGTTTGCGCTGCGCCGGCTGCAAGATGAGATGCTGTGGGGACATCCCTGATGTTCGTCGACACCTCCGTAATCGTCGCAATTCTTTCGGGAGAAGGGGATGCCGGCGAGTGGAGCGATCGGATCGCGGCTGCACCTCACAAGATTACGTCCGCGCTGGTTGTGCTCGAAGCGTCGATGCGGCCTTCTACGATGCTTGCTGTCGAACCGGTGGTCGCGGAAATGGCGATTGAGGCGCTTCTGCGCGAGGCCGAAATCGAAATTGTGCCGATCGACGCCGGCGATGCCAAATTGGCGATCCGGACGTTTTCGGACTATGGAAAGGGACGTGGGCATCCCGCGCAGCTCAATCTTGCCGATTGCCTATCCTACGCCTGCGCAAAGAGCCACCGCTCGGCGTTGCTCTACAAGGGCAACGACTTTTCGCACACGGATCTCGCCTAGCGAGATGTTCGCTCTACTTGCCCAGTTCGATCGACCTTAGTCGCGCCGCTTCCACCGCTTGCGTGAGCAGATTGGTCAGCCGGTCCTCGCCCATCAGCACGCCAAGCGCGGCCGCCGTCGTGCCGTTGGGGCTGGTCACCTGCTGGCGCAGCACACCCGGATCCTCGCGGCTTTCGGCGGCGAGCGATGCGGCGCCGTAGACGGTCTGCATGGCAAGCAGCTTGGCGGTTGCCGTCGGGAGCCCGGCCTTCTCGGCGGCAACGGTCAGTGCTTCGATGAAATGGAAGATGTAGGCCGGACCCGATCCGGACACGGCGGTCACCGCATCCATCAGACTCTCGTCATCGATGGTGGTCACTTTGCCGCTGGCCGACAAGAGGTCGGCGACGAAACGCTTGATGTCTCCGGAAACCAGGGGATTGGAAAACACCACCATCATGCCCTTGCCGATGGCAGCCGGCGTGTTGGGCATGCAGCGCGCGATCGGCGCACGGTTGCCCAGGACCTGCTCGAAGGTAGCGACGGGCGTGCCGGCGGCGATGCTTACAAAAGTGGTGCGGCCGTCGCCGAAGCGCTTGTAGGCGGCGGTGACGTCACGGATCACCTGCGGCTTCACGGCGATGACGACGAGTTCAGGCACGGCATCCGCCGGAATACCTCCGGCTTCCGCCGCCGTGCCGCAGCCCAGAGTCGCCGCGCGCTGGCGCAGGTCTCCATTGGGCTCGACCACGAAAACCGCCGAGGGTGCAAGCTTGCCGGACTTCAGCCAGCCCGAGAGCATGGCATAACCCATATTGCCGCAGCCGGCGAGAACAAGCTTGATCGTCATCGAGAGCCCTCCTAGGAAAGGCCATGACATAGACGCTCGCGGATCGGTGGGGAAGCCCTCTCAGGACCGCTGGACGGGCATGCGCACCTCGATCGGCGTTGAGTGCGGTGAACAGCACCACCATCATGAAGCAATCGCCGAGATAGATGTTCTCCTTGCGCAGCGGAATGCGCATGTAGTCGCGCAACTGTGCGATGAGATAGGTCCGCCACGCAAAGGGCAGGGATGCCCATCAGCACGATTCTGAAGCTTTCAGATGTGTTGAAAGTCACCGCAACCATGGCGTGAATTCCTGCCATCATCCTCCGCAAATTAACCTTTTGTTTCCCATGCTTGTTTAGCGTGGCTTAATGAATGGCCGACCGCCGCCGCCAAGCGACTAAAGAGTAAAGCTCCACGACAATGGTCGACAGGAAAAACCGTGAGGACTGGAAGCGCGAGCGCTCCTTGCTGGCGCTTGGCGAGGCCTTGCGTGGCGAGGACGACGCGTCGCTGGTGTCGATAGGAGACCGCGCGGACCCCTCATGGCGCGAGGATGCCGCCACCCGACATCGCCTGGCCCGTTCCCGGCGCGAGACGAAGGCGAGCCCGCCGCAGTCTGTCGCCGGTGAGGCTTCGCGGTTCCCCCCTGACGAGGAGCAGCCGTTTGAAGCCGACGACGCCTGGCGTTCGCGGGGACAGATCGGCACCAGCGATCTGCCACCCGATTTGCCGCGCGCAAGGCTGGCGCCGGAAGAACCTCCAGCGGCGGGTCGCGCTCATGATGCAACCGGATCCCGCGCAACGGGCAGAGCCGGCCCGTCCTCCAATGGCGGTACGGACGAAAGCCCCGGGAGGATCGGCGCACTCATATCGAGATTGCGCAAGGCCATGTCCCGCAAGCCGTGGGCCGAAGCCGACGACCTGTCCAGCGAGTTCGGCCTACCCGCCTTCGCCGACAACGGACGGCCGCCCAACGTTCCGATATTCCCTACGTATCCGAAGCCTGGTTTCGGACCTCGGCAGGCGGCCGGCCTGGATTATTCGCAGTCGCCTTTCCAGCCAGGCCCCGAGGCCGGGTATGGGCGGCAAATGGCGTCGCCCTCGCGCTCGCCCCTGATGCCGCAATGGGGACTGCATCCAGCTCCGCCCTTGCCATCCTCCCCCTATGCGCAGCCGATGGGCTATCCTCCGGCGCAGCCCTGGTCGCAGGCGGGTCATACGCAAGCCACGGCGGGACCCTATGCGGCGCAGATGCCGTACCCGCCGTCGCCCGCTCCGACGCAGCCACCAGCCGCCCCGCATGCGAGGCCGATCCCGGTCAAGGAGGGTGGCGAACAACCATCGGTCGAAGAGATTCGCGCCAGCCTGCGCGAATTCCACGAAGCGGTCCGCGAACTCACGGAAAGCCGCACCCGTCGCCGCTACTTCTGAGCCACCAGATAGGTAGCGGAGGCCGAACAAAACCGTGCCGGTTTCGCGTAAACGGCATGGGAAGGCGCTTTGACGGGATTGCGAGCTTGTATTTTCGTGACAATGCCGCGCTGCAGATTGCCTGCGCCGCTGCATTATGTTCTCGAAAGCGGCGTTGGGCGGAACGACATTGAGGGTGGTCCATGGCCGAAGTGATTGACGGAAAGAGCGTTGCCGAAGACGTGGTGCGATCGGTCAAGGCGCTGACCGCCGAGCTGGTTGTCAAGGGCAAGGCAAAGCCAGGTCTGGCCGTGGTCATCGTCGGCGAGGATCCGGCGAGCCAGGTCTATGTCGCTTCCAAATCCCGCACCGCCAAGGAATGCGGCTTTCACTCGCTTCAGCACACGCTGCCGGCCGAGACGTCAGAGGCGGCACTGCTCAAGCTCATCGCCGAGCTCAACGCCGACCCGGCCATCAACGGTATCCTGGTCCAGCTTCCGCTGCCCGCCCATGTCGATGCCGGCAAGATCATCCAGGCCATCGCGCCGCAGAAAGATGTCGACGGCTTCCATTTCATCAATGTCGGCAAGCTCGGCACCGGCGAACTCGACACGGCGTTCGTTCCCTGCACGCCCGCCGGCTCTATGCTCCTGATCGAGCGCGTGCGCGGCAAGGACCTGTCCGGCCTCAACGCGGTCGTCGTCGGCCGCTCCAACATCGTCGGCAAGCCAATGGCCAATCTGCTGCTTGCCGCCAACTGCACCGTCACCATCGCCCACAGCCGCACCAAGGACCTGCCGGAGCTTGCCCGCACGGCCGACATCCTTGTCGCCGCCGTTGGCCGGCCGGAAATGATCAGGGGTGATTGGGTCAAGCCTGGCGCCACCGTCATTGATGTCGGCATCAACCGCATTCCCGCGCCCGAGAAGGGCAAAGGTAAGTCGCGTCTCGTCGGCGATGTCGCCTATGCCGAAGCGGCCAAGGCGGCGGGCGCGATTACCCCGGTGCCCGGCGGTGTCGGGCCGATGACCATTGCCATGCTGATGGCCAATACGTTAGCTTCGGCCTACCTTGCGGCCGGATTGAAGCGGCCTTCCTTCTGAGCCCGGGTTGACCCTGAAAGCCGCAGCTTTGCCGAATCCCACTATTTCCCCGGAACGGCCGGTCACGAATGATCCCGTTCAAGGAGGCCGGCAGTTCGCTTTCCTGCTGGTCGACAAGTTCTCTATGTTCTCACTGGCCGCCGCGATCGACACGTTCCGGTCGGCAAACCGCCTGCTCGGTCGCGATTTCTACGGTTGGACGACGGTGTCCGCCGATGGCGATCCGGTGATGGCCTCCAACGGCCTGCCGCTCAAGATCGACTACGCCGTCGCCGATCTGCCGCCGGTCGACATACTCTTCGTCTCGGTCGGCCTGACAACGGAATTTCCGGGCAAGAGCAAGGTTCTGGCGGCCTTGCGCAGCTGGGGCCGGCGCGGCAACGCGCTGGGTGCTTTGTCGGTCGGATCCTACCTGCTGGCCGAGGCCGGCCAGCTCGAAGGCTATCGCTGCACCATCCATTGGGAAAACCGCGCCGGCTTCGTCGAGCGCTTTCCCGACATCAACTGCACGGGCAATGTCTTCGAGATCGACCGCAAGCGCTACACCTGCGCCGGCGGCACCACCTCGATCGATCTGATGCTGGAGATCGTGCGCGGCGATTTCGGCTCCAACCTCGCCAATGGCGTCGCCAACCAGTTTCAGCACGAGCGCATCCGCTCCGCCGGAGACCGCCAGCGCGTCGGGCCGGAGCGTGACCTGACGGGCAAGTCGGAGAAGCTCAGGCGCATCGTCGAACTGATGGCCGACCATCTCGACGAGCCGCTGTCGGCGGTACAGCTCGCCAAGTCGGCGGGCCTTTCGGTGCGCCAGGTGGAGCGGCTGTTCCTGCGCCATCTCAACGTCACGCCCGGGCGCTACTATATGCGGCTTCGGCTGGAGCGGGCCCGCGAATTGCTGCGTCAGACCAACATGCCGATCCTCGACGTGGCGATCGCGACCGGCTTCACCTCGCATTCCTATTTTGCCCAGAGCTATCGGCTGCAATTTGGCCGCCCGCCCTCGGAAGAGCGCCGCACCACATACTGAATTAAGTACGCAGAGCCCATGCAAGCTTCGTTACAGCGGTGGCTTGTGTCCCGGCACGCGCTCAAATAGCTTCAGCCGGCGGACGGGTGGCTATTCAGGAGATTTCGATGGCGATACTTGCGCGGAGCTTCGCTGCGGCGATCCTCCTTTTGTCGACGACGACATTCGGCTTTGCCGCCAACAAGATCATCATCATCCTCGACGCGTCGGGATCGATGTGGGCGCAGATCGATGGCAAGCCCAAGCTCGAAATCGCCCGCGAATCGCTGAGGACCGTGCTTCAATCGGTTCCCGCCGCCGACGAGATCGGCTTCATGGCCTATGGCCATCGTGAGAAAGGCAGCTGCGACGACATCCAGCTTATCGTGCCGCCTCAGGCGGGCTCGGCAAGCGCCATCTCGGCGGCCGCCGACAGTATGAAGTTCCTCGGCAAGACGCCGCTGACGGCAGCCGTCAAGAAGGCGGCCGAAGCGCTGAGATACACCGAGGACAAGGCGACCGTCGTCCTCATTACCGATGGGCTCGAAACCTGCGGCGGCGATCCTTGTGCGCTTGGCAAGGAACTCGAAGCCTCCGGCGTCGATTTCACCGCCGATGTCGTCGGCTTCGGCCTGACCGCCGACGAAGGCAAGCAGATCGCCTGCCTCGCCGACAACACCGGCGGCAAATACATCCAGGCATCCGACGAGAAGGCGCTGCAGGAAGCGCTGGTCGAGACTGTGGCGGCCCCGGCACCAGCGCTCGAGCCAGCACCGGCACCAGCCCCTGAGCCGGCGAAGTCCGAGTTCAATTTCATGCCGACCGTTGTGCTGGCCGAGGGCGGCGATCCCGTCACCGACGGCAATGCCTGGGAAGTCTATAAGGCCAAATCGGACGGCACGCGCGGCGACAACATCACCACCGAATACGGCGACTACAAAGCCAATCTGGAACCGGGCGACTACATCATCGTCGCGCGCGACGGCGAAGCCAAGGTCGAGCGGAAGGTCAGGATCGAGGCAGGCCAAGTCTACAAGCCGCTGTTCACCTTGAATGCCGGCACGCTTATCCTGCATCCGCGTCCCAGCCAAGGTGCGGATGTCGTGAGCGGGGCGGCTGTCGTGATCGCCTATCCGGGCGTCGGCAACCCCCCGACCTATTATGGAGACACGAAAGTCGTGTTGCCGGCCGGCGACGAGAAAGTGACCGTCACGATCGGACAGGGCGTGGTCACGGAAACGATTCCGCTCGCTGCCGGCACGGTGATCGACAAGGACATTATCGTCGGCGTCGGCCATGTCCTTGCCAACGCATATTATGCGGCCGGAGGCGACAAGGCCGATGGTTCAGGCATCGGCTTCAAGGTGCTCAAGGCCAAGAAGAAGATCGATGGCACCCGCGACGAGGTCACGTATGCCTATGGCCCCGACAGCAAGTTCGACCTGCCGCCGGATGACTATGTGTTGATCGCGACGGTTGACCTCGCGGTCGTGGAACAGCCTTTCAGCGTCAAGGCCGGCGAGTTCCAGGACCTCAAGGTCGCCATGGATGCCGGCGTGCTGGCTATTACGGCCCCCGGCACCTCCAAGATCGAGATTTTCGAGACGAAGAAGGACATCAATGGCAATCGCAAGTCGATCGGCTACGCCTATGACGAGAAGTATCAGGCCGCGATAGCGGCGGGCGACTACGCGGTGGTCTCGGAGAAGCCGGACAACAGCAAGAAGGAAGGCACCGTGACCGTGAAGGCTGGCGAGCGGGTTGAATTGACGGTGCAATAAGGGTCGCGATTTCGACCAGCAAAAAGGGGCGGCCACGAGCCGCCCCTTTTTCATGCCGTACAGAATGCGTCAGGCGGTTCCGAACGCACCGGCGCCGTGGTCGGCACGCCCTACCAATTGGCGGAAACCGGCGAACAGCTCGCGGCCGAAGCCGAACTCGTTGCCGATCAGGTCGGCTTCGGCCGTGCGGCGCAGCGCGAGCTCGGTCCCTGGCACCAGCACCTCCAGCGTGCCGGCATCGGCGTCGAGGCGGATGACGTCGCCGTCATGGATCCGCGCGATCGGTCCCTCCTCGACCGCTTCCGGCGTCACATGGATCGCCGCCGGCACCTTGCCGGAGGCGCCCGACATGCGTCCGTCCGTGACCAGCGCGACACGCTGGCCGCGATCCTGCAGGATGCCAAGCACGGTGGTCAATTTGTGCAGTTCCGGCATGCCGTTGGCCTTCGGCCCCTGGAAGCGGATGACGGCGATGAAATCACCGGTGAGCGTGCCGGCCTTGAAGGCGTCGTTCAGCCCCTGCTGGCTGTCGAACACCTTGGCCGGCGCCTCGATGACGCGCCGCTCCGGCTTGACGGCCGAAGTCTTGATGACGGCATGGCCAAGGTTGCCTGAAAGCACCTTGAGGCCGCCGGTCGGCTGGAATGCCTTTTTGAACGGCGCCAGCACCTTTTCGTCGCCGCTTATGCGCGGCGAAGCCTCGCGCACCACGCCGCCGTCGGCGCCGAGCTTTGCCTCGACGGCATAAGGCCGCAGGCCTTCGCCCCACACCGTCTGCACATCCTCGTGCAGGACACCTTCGTCGAGCAGTTCGCGGATCAGGAAGCCGAGCCCGCCCGCCGCGTGGAAATGGTTCACGTCGGCAAGGCCGTTCGGATAGACGCGCGCGAGCAGCGGCACAGCTTCCGAGAGATCGGAAATGTCCTGCCAGGTCAGCGCGATGCCGGCGGCCGCCGCCATGGCGATCAGGTGGATGGTGTGGTTGGTCGAGCCGCCGGTGGCGTGCAGGCCGACGACGCCGTTGACGAACGAGCGTTCGTCGATCATCCGGCCGACAGGCGTATAGGCGTTGCCGAGTGCGGTGATCGCCAGCGCCCGCTTCGTCGCTTCGCGGGTCAAGGCGTCACGCAGCGGCGTGCCTGGATTGACGAAGGACGCGCCCGGCGTGTGCAGGCCCATGATCTCCATCAGCATCTGGTTGGAGTTCGCCGTGCCGTAGAAGGTGCAGGTGCCCGGCCCATGGTAAGACTTGGACTCGGCTTCCAAGAGTTCGGCGCGACCTGCCTTGCCCTCGGCATAGAGCTGGCGAACCTTGGCCTTCTCGTCATTGGGCAGGCCTGTCGTCATCGGCCCGGCCGGGATGAACACCGCCGGCAGATGGCCGAAGGTGAGTGCGGCGATCACCAGTCCCGGCACGATCTTGTCGCAGACGCCCAGATAGACGGCGGCGTCGAACATGTTGTGCGACAGGCCGATCGCGGCTGCCATGGCGATCACGTCGCGCGAAAACAGCGACAGCTCCATGCCGGGCTGGCCTTGTGTCACGCCATCGCACATCGCCGGCACGCCGCCTGCGACCTGGGCGATGCCTCCGGCCTCGTGCGCGGCCTGCTTGATCAGGGCGGGGAAGGTCTCGAAGGGCTGATGCGCCGACAGCATGTCGTTATAGGAGGTGATGATGCCGAGATTGGGCACCTTGTCGGCGCCGAGCGCCAGCTTTTCCGAGGGGCTGCACACCGCGAAGCCGTGGGCAAGATTGCCGCAGGACAGCACCGACCGGTTGGCGGTCTGGTTCGACGCTTCGGCGATACGGCTCAGGTAGCGCTCTCGGCCCGGTTTGGAGCGCTGGCGTATCCGCTCGGTGATGGCTTCGATATCGCGTCTTGCGGTCATGGCATCAGGTCCTTTCAGCCGAGGTCCCGGAAACATCCTCCCGCCGTTGCCGGGACCATTTGTAAACTTGAAATCAGGGCGCCCAGAAAACCTCCACGGGTTTGGGCGATGCGTCGAGCACGGCGCGGATCGGCTTGCGCGGTCCGGGCGCGACAGCGTTGTCGAAGGCGACGCGCTTGTCCTCGCCCTCTATGTGCAAGGCGAGGAAATCCGCATCGATGATGCGGGCGAGCGTCAGGGTCAGCCGCGGCTCTCCGGCGCTTTTGGCGTGGACCGGCAGGATCATCCTGTCGGAGGCCGGGTCGAGCAGCTTCGGCAGATCGTCGGCGTCAGGAAAGAACGAGGCGGTGTGGCCGTCTGGTCCCATGCCGAGCACCACGACGTCGAGCGGCCAGGGCAGGGATCGCAGTGCCGCATCGTCGGATGTCGCGGCATCCTCGATGCCGGCCGCCTCGTGATAGAGCGGAACGAAACGGGCGGCCTTGGCCGCGTTCTGCAGCAGGATCGCGGCAACCAGCCCGGCATTGGATCGCGGCGAGGAGGCCGGCACAAAGCGTTCGTCGACCAGCGTCACGATCACCTTGTCCCAGGCGATCGGCGCCGCGGAGAGATCGGCAAAGAACTTTGCCGGCGTCGTGCCGCCGGAGACAGCCAGCAACGCCGTGCCGCGCCGGTCGATCGCCCTCGTTAAGCGATCGGCCACCTTTGCAGCCAGCGCCGAGGCCAGCTGCGGACGGTCGGCAAAGGCATTCCAGTTATAGCTGGCGCTGTTCAATTGCTCTCGTGCCATGTCCGCCCGTCGCGTTCGATAAGCGCTATCGAGGCCGACGGCCCCCATGTGCCTGCCGTATAGCCCTGTGCTTCCTGCTTGGCGCCTTCCCAGGCATTCTGGATCGGGTCGATCCACTTCCAGGCGGCTTCCACCTCGTCGCGACGCATGAACAGGGTCTGGTTGCCACGGATGACATCCATGATCAGCCGTTCATAGGCGTCGGGCGCGCGGCCGTCGAAAGACTGCGCGAAACTCATGTCGAGCGAGATCTGGCGCAGCCGCATGCCGCCCGGGCCTGGATCCTTGATCATGATGAACTGCTTGACGCCTTCGTCCGGCTGCAGCCGGATGACCAACTGGTTGGCGAAGATCGGCCCCGCGCCGCTGTCGCCGAAGATCGAATGCGGGATCGGCTTGAACTCGATGACGATTTCCGAAACCCGGGTCGCCAGCCGCTTTCCAGTCCTGAGATAAAACGGAACACCTGCCCAGCGCCAGGTACCAATCTCGGCCTTGATGGCAACGAAGGTCTCGGTGTTGCTGTCCTTGCCGAGTTCCTCGACATAACCTTTCACCGGGCCGCCGGCCGACGCGCCGGCGCGATACTGGCCACGCACGGTATGCTTCGGCGCTTCGTTGCCGTTGATGCGCTTCAGCGCCCGCAGCACCTTCAGCTTCTCGTCGCGCACGGCGTCGGCGTCCATCGACGAAGGCGCCTCCATGGCGACCAGGCAAAGCAGCTGCAGCATGTGGTTCTGCACCATGTCGCGCAGCGCGCCGGCCTTGTCGTAATAGGTGACGCGATCTTCCAGGCCGACGGTCTCGGCGACGGTGATCTGCACGTGGTCAATATGGGCGGAGTTCCACAGCGGCTCGTAGAGCGCATTGGCAAAGCGCAGCGCCATCAGGTTCTGCACCGTCTCCTTGCCGAGATAATGGTCGATGCGGAAAATCTGGCTCTCGTGGAAGTCGTCGCCGACCAGATCGTTGAGCGCCTGCGCCGAGGCGAGGTCGCGGCCGATCGGCTTCTCCAGCACGATGCGCGAATTCGGCGTGATCAGATTGTGCTCTTTGAGCTTGTGCGAGATATCGCCGAACAGCGCCGGCGCCACGGCCAGGTAGAAGGCGCGGATGTGGTCGCTTTCGCCAATTGCCTTCTTCAACTTGTCGAAGCCGGCGCCGCTCGTCGCATCGGCCGGGACGTGGGAAAGCCGCGCCAGGAAGGTCTTCAACTCCTTGGCATCGATGTCGGCCGGTTTGACATGGTCCGAAATCGCCTGCCTGGCGAAGGCCTGGAACTCCTCGTCGCTCATTTTCGAGCGCGACGTGCCGATGATGCGCGTCGGCTCGGAGAATTGATGGTCGCGCTGGCGATAGTAGAGCGACGGCAGCAGCTTGCGCTCCGACAAGTCGCCGGTGCCGCCGAAGATGATGAAGTCGAAAGGGTCGACGGGGATGATCTGGCTGGTCATGGTCTGTCCGCTTTGACGCCGGTCGCGAGTACGCGGCTGATATATTCTAATCGATTTAAATTTTCCAGTGCCATGCTGTCACATCGAGGACCAATCGCTGGATATTGATTGGGTCCACCTGTGCGCTTGACACTGGCGCTACCTGGAGGCTTGTCGGTGAACGAAGACTCCAGAAGCTTTCGCAGTTGCAGCATAGAACGTGAATGTGACGAAAGCTAATGCGTGTCGCCCGGAAGTGTCCTCGGTTGCGGGATAACGACACGCATAAAATCAGAAGCTTACAGCAGGTCGGCGAATCCTATTCGGCGCGACATGCTGTAAGGAGAAATCGGCGCTGTATCCGTCGCGGCACCGGCCGGACTGTCAGCCCTCTCGTGCAGCTGCGCGATGAACCCAAGGAGCGGTAAACGCATGCGTCTGGAAAACAAGGTCGCCATTATCACCGGTGCGGCATCAGGCTTCGGCGAAGGCATGGCCAAGCGCTTCGCGCAAGAGGGCGCCAGGGTCGTTGTCGCCGATCTCAACGCCAAGGGGGCGGAACGCGTCGCAGGCGAGATCGGCGACGCGGCGATCTGGACGCAGACCGATGTTTCGCTGCGCTCCGAGTTCGACGAGATGGTCTATGCGGCCAAAAGCGCCTTCGGCCGCATCGACATCATGGTCAACAATGCCGGGTTCACCCATCGTAATGGCGACATGCTCAAGGTCGACGAGGAAACCTTCGACCTGATCACATCAGTCAACATGAAGGCGATCTATCACGCTGCGCTTGCCGTCGTGCCGATCATGGAGCGGCAGGGCGGCGGCGTCATCCTGACCACGGCGTCCACCGCTGGCCTGCGGCCTCGGCCCGGCCTCACCTGGTACAATGCCTCGAAGGGCTGGGCGATCACCGCCACCAAGTCGATGGCGGTGGAACTCGCGCCCAGGAACATCCGCGTCAACTGCCTCTGCCCGGTCGCCGGCGAGACCGGCATGCTGGAGAAATTCATGGGCGCCGACACGCCCGAGATCCGCGAGACATTCCGCGCCTCGGTCCCGCTCGGGCGGCTGTCGACCCCGCTCGATATCGCCAATGCGGCGCTATGGCTGGCTTCGGACGAGGCCGCATTCATCACCGGCGTGGCGCTGGAGGTCGATGGCGGCCGCTGCATCTGAATGCGGCGATGTTCGGATATTACGCGCCGGGCTTGACGTAGCTCTTGTACACCCAGCCGTGCTTGCCGTTGTAGACGATCTCGCACCACTTCTTGCAGCCTATCAGTTGCACTGAAGTCCGGGCAGGAACCGAGCCGATGGGGGTTGCGCCCTTCTTTGGGGCACTGCGCATGGTCACAGTCCTGAGAATACGGCCGCTGCCCGCTGCCGCCACCTTGCGCGGCTTCGCTTTGGCTGTGTTGTCCTCGTCTTGTGCATTTGCGGGTTTTTGGTCCGCCACTTGCGGCTGCGTCTCCGGAATGGCGGCGGTCTGCGCGCCATCGGGATTGCTGCTGTTCGCAGGTGGGCTCGGCGCGGCAACTTTGGCAAGCTCGTCGGTGGCATCGGTATCAGTAGACGATTGGGCGAATGCTGCCGCTGTTTTGTCAGGCGTCGGCTCAGGCTGCTTGGCTACCTGGCTGGGGGCAGCCTGATCGGGATCTGCTGCCGCGGCAGCAGCCTTCTGCTGTGCCCCGGTCCAGCGAGGATCGTTGGCCGCAAGCGCTTGTATGTTGCCCGCCGCCGCTACCATGGTCGGTGGGACCTGGCTGGACTTGCGCTCTACCCGCGGTGTCACGGCAGCCGCTGTCACCGTAGTTCCCGAAGGGGAAACTTTCGTCGTCTTCACCGGAATGCTCGGAATGCTCTGCTCGGGGCTGGCGACCGCTTGCCTCTCGCTGGTCGGCAATGCCAGCCAGAGTGCCACCGCGGCAACGCCAAGCAGAGCGGCGGTACCGACCGCGGCAATGACCAGGTGCGAGTTCGAACGGACTCCCTGCCAGAATGACGGGCGCATGTCATAGCCGAACTGCATGGCAAAGCGCCGACGTTCCGGAGCACCGAAACTGAAGGGCTCTCTCACTCTCGCCACCTCCATAAGCGGGCCGGTGTTCTTTCGATCAGATATCGCAAATCATGCGTTCGATCAGCATCGGTCCCAAAACGCGGGCAGGCCCGCAACAATCCCCGAACAATCGCCCAGACGCGGACCTTTCGCCCGCGATTGTGGCATCAGTACGCCATTATCAAGGATTCTGCGCCTTCGCCGGCAATTCCGCAATGTGTCGCCCGGGCAACAAATGTTACATGGATATTACAATATTACATGAGATCGTGATCGCATGGGATAAGGACCATCCAATCCTGCCTAAAGCACGTCGCGTGGAAACGGACTTATACAACGCGTTTTTAGATCTTGTTTTGATGCGCGTCGTTCTTCCCAGGCAAATCACTTTTGCACGACGCATTAGATCCTGTCCCGCAGCGCAAACCAGTTGAGCGCGAGGAAAAGCAGCGGCGCCCGAAACCGGCGACCGCCAGGAAATGGCGAAATTTTCAATTCCTCGATCAGCTTCAGCCGGTCGCGGTTGCCGGTGACGGTTTCGGCATAGAGTTTGCCGAAGAAGTTGGACAGCATGACGCCGTGACCCGAATAGCCGCCGGCCGAGATCACATTCGGCATCACTTCACGCACGAACGGCTTTCTTGGCACCGTGATCCCAACATAACCGCCCCAGCCGTGGGTGATCTCGACATCGCTCAGCGCCGGATAGAGTTCCGCGATCTGCCGGCGAATATGGATGTGGATATCCTTCGGATCGTTGACGCCATAGATCTCGCGTCCGCCGAACAACAGCCGGCCATCCCTGGATTTGCGGAAATAGCGCACGACGAAACGGGAATCATCGACCGATTCGCCCCCCGGCAACACTTTCGATTCCGACCCCAGCGGCATTGTCGCGCCGATGAAGGATCCGATCGGCATGATGTGCGCGGCACTCACCGGCTCGAGCGTTCCGCCATAGGCATTGACCGCGATCAGGCATTTCTGAGCCGAGATCGTCCCTCTCGGCGTGGAAACCCTGACCTTGCCCCCCGCGGATATGATGCCGGTCGATGGCGTTCCTTCGAACAGGTGCGCGCCGGCTTGTGCCGCCACCCGCGCGGTGCCGATCACCAGCTTCATCGGATGGATATGGCCGGTGCCGGTGTCGCGCGTGCCGCCGAAATAAGCGCTCGAGCCCAGCCGCTCCGCCGTCTCCTTCGCATCCATGAAGGAGATATGCGGGTAGGAGAAACGGCCGGCCATGATCTCGGCATGGGCCTTGTAGTCGTCGACATAGCGCGGCTTGTGCGCAACCGAAAGCTGGCCCGGCATGTAGTCGATATCGATCTGGTGGATGGCCGCGAAGTCAAGCAGGTGGGCTTTGGCCTCTTCGGCAAGGTCGAACAGCGCCTTGGCGCGGGAAAGGCCATATTCGGCCTCCAGATCCTCGGCCCAGGCGCGCTGGCCGGTGCCAAGCTGGCCGCCATTGCGTCCCGAAGCGCCATCGCCGAAGCGATGCGCCTCGATCAGCACCACGTCCGCTCCAGCCTTGGCCAGATAAACCGCTGCAGACAGGCCAGTGAACCCGCCGCCGATGATGACGACATCGCAGATCCGGTCGCCGTCGAGCGCCGGATATTCAGGCCGTTGCCCAGCCGTGTCCTCATACCAGGATCGGCCAGGGGAGATTGGGGATTGATAAGGCATGATGTGGCGAAGACTCGAGGGAGTTTGGAAGGAATAGAAGAGAAGTAGCGAATAAGAAAAAAACCGATATTGTTTCTATTCGCTATTCGCCTCTTCAGACGTTGAGCAGCAGATATTCCCGCTCCCACGGACTGATCACTTCCATGAACGTCTCGAATTCCGCGCGCTTGATCGCGGCATAGGTGGCGGCGAAGGACTTGCCCAGCAACGCGCAGAGTTCCTCGTCGCCTTCGAACAGGTCCACGGCTTCGAGCAGGCTGCGCGGCAGGTCTATCTCGTCCGCGTTGGCGGTTGTCAGCACGGGCGGCTCGGCCTTGACCTTCCTGGTGATGCCGATCAGCCCGCAGGCGAGCGAGGCTGCCAGCGCCAGGTAGGGATTGGCGTCGGAGGACGGAATGCGGTTCTCGACGCGCCGCGCCGCAGGGTCGGAGCGCGGCACCCGGAACGCCGTGGTGCGGTTGTCGTAGCCCCATTTGTTGTTGACGGGAGCCGACGCCGCCTGCGTCAGCCGCCGGTAGGAGTTGACGTAGGGCGCGAACATCACCAACGCGTTCGGCACGTGCTTCTGCATGCCGCCGATGAAATGGAAGAAATCCTCGGTTTCGGAACCATCCTCGGCCGAAAAGATGTTCCTGCCCGTCTTCTTGTCGACGATCGACTGATGGATGTGCATGGCGGAGCCCGGTTGGCCCTGGATCGGCTTGGCCATGAAGGTCGCGTAGATCTCGTGCTTGAGTGCCGCCTCACGGATGGTGCGCTTGAACATGAACACCTGGTCGGCAAGTTCGATCGGGTCGCC
The DNA here is from genome assembly GCF_006442195.1 of Mesorhizobium sp. B2-3-13. Taxonomy (NCBI): domain Bacteria; kingdom Pseudomonadati; phylum Pseudomonadota; class Alphaproteobacteria; order Hyphomicrobiales; family Phyllobacteriaceae; genus Mesorhizobium; species Mesorhizobium sp. B2-3-13. The sequence continues at coordinate 230,600 of NZ_VFVQ01000005.1, read as the reverse complement.
ATGGCGCAGATTGATCTCGAGCTGGCCGGCGCCCTCTTCGTGGATGAGCGTGTCGATCTCCAGCCCCTGGCTTTCGGAGAAATGGTAGATGTCGTCGATCAGTTCGTCGAACTCGTTGACGCCGGCGATAGAATAGCCGGCGCCGCCGCCGATCGCGCGGCCCGAGCGGCCGACGGGCGGGGTCAACGGATAGTCCGGGTCCGGATTCTTGCGCACGAGGTAGAACTCGATCTCGGGCGCCACGACCGGCTTCAGCCCAAGCCTGTCATAGGCTGCAAGGACGCGCTTCAGCACATTGCGCGGCGTGAACTCGACCGAGCGGCCGTCCTGGTGGACGAGGTCGCAGATCACGGCGGCCGTCGGGTCTTCTTCCCAAGGCACCACGGTCAATGTCGATAGGTCCGGCATCAGCTTGAGGTCGCCGTCGTCTTCAGGGTAGTGGAAGCCGTTGCCGTCCTCTGGATAGCCACCGGAAATCGTCGTCATGAAGACGGCCGAAGGCAGCGCCAGCGAAGTGTTGGAGGTGAATTTCTTCGACGGCATCATCTTGCCGCGCGCCACGCCGGCCTGATCGGGTGTGATGCATTCGATATCCTCGATGCCGCGCCATTCCAGCCAATCGCTGACTTCCTTCCAGTTCTTCACACCACGCAGGTTTTTCACAAAGGCAGGCGTGCGCGCCCGTCCTCCGCGGCTCGACGGACGGACTTCCTTTTTTGCAGGCGGCATCATTCACCAGATTGAGTTGCGGATTTCGGAGTATAGCCGTGCCGCGCGATGGAAGGGAAGGGAGCCACCGCCGGCATTTTCCGTTGCAGGTTGAAAACCGCCCGCCGCTCGGCTTAGGTTTGGTGTCTTCCCGCATTCGAGAAGCCGGTGATGCGAACCAGCAGCGAACTGACCACGATCGGCTTCGATGCCGACGACACGCTTTGGCAAAACGAACAATTCTTCCGCATGACGGAGAAGCGCTTTGCCGCCATGCTGGCCGATCATGGCGAGGAGAAGCAGATCTCGGCGCGACTGCTGGAGGCCGAGAGGCGCAATCTTGCGATCTATGGTTTCGGCATTAAGGGATTTACGCTCTCGATGATCGAAACGGCGATCGAGGTCACCGACGGGCGCGTGCCGGCCTCGGTCATATCGGAGATTCTCGACGCCGGTCGCGAGATGCTGGGCCATCCGATCGAGCCCTTGCCCTATGCGCGCGAGACGGTCGAGAAACTCGCCGGCACCTTCCGCCTGGTGCTGATCACCAAGGGCGATTTGTTCGATCAGGAGCGCAAGCTGGCCGGCTCCGGGCTGGGCGATCTGTTCGATGCCGTCGAGATCGTCAGCGACAAGACGGCCGCGACCTATGCGCGCCTCTTCAACCGCCATGGCGACGGCCCGGCGAGGAGCATGATGGTCGGCAATTCGCTGAAGTCGGACGTGGTGCCCGCCATCGAGGCCGGCGGCTGGGGTGTCCATGTCCCGCACGAACTGACCTGGGTGCTCGAACATGTCGAGGCGCCAGTCGCAGAGCCGCGTTTCCGCCAGATATCGGATCTTGGTCAATTGCCGGAACTGATAGAAAGCATCGCGAAGCCAAGCTGATCGCGACTGCGATTATTTGGTTTTTGAATAAATCCGGGCGGAAAACCGCGGCACCACTGTCCCGGAATTGTCTCAGCGGTTGATCAGGCGATCGATCACCGGTTGCAGCCGTTCGGGCGTGATCGGCTTTGCCACCACCACGTCGACGACTTTCGCCAGGCCAAGGCTCTCCGGCGTGCCATTCTTGGTTGAAAGCAGGATCACGGGAGGAAGCGATTTGCCCGAAGTCCGGCGCAACATTTCGATGCCGGGCATCAGATTGTCGCAGTCCTTGTTGTCGGGGCCACCATCGAGGACGATCGCTCCCGGCACCAGCGTCCGCAAGGTTTTCGCTGCGATATCAGGCGGTTCCGAGATTGGTCTGAGCCCGGACCGTTCGACGATTTTCGATACGACGACCCGGTTGATCGGCGATTTCCCGACAACAAGCACCCGCGAGAGATCGCGGATCGTGTTGGTGCTTGAATCCCGGGTCCCCAGATTCACATGTTTTGCGGTCTCGCTCTCGCGGTTCACTGGGCACCCAAGTCGGCCAAGAAGTTCGCCCCCATTTCAATGCAGAGTTGAAATCTGGGCGACAATTGGCGTGAGATCGCACCCTTGTCAAGTTGAAATAAAAGAACCTGGAGGCGTCCTCCACAACAGTGGATTCAAAGCAACAGTACTGTACTGCTCTGTCCATGGCTTGGTTGCGTAAAAATAAAATTCACCTGCGCATTCATTGCGCAGGTGAAAGGCCGCCTAGACGATTTCGGATCAGCCATGGCTCTGTTGCGTGACGATGACCGGGATCAAAAGGTCACCCCAATTGCCGTCACCGCCATGATGCCTTGCGGAGCGCACGAGCTCCACCGAGACGCCCGCCTCCACCGCCTTCATCACCGACTGGTTGAGCCTGTGCAGATCGTTGGCCAGCATGCGGATCGTCGCCTGCTGGTCGACGCTCATCGTGGTCGATTGCTCTTCTGCCCGTTCCTTGACGCGGCTTATCGATGCCATTGGTCGTCTCCTATGTCCTTGCCCTCTCGGGCGTTTCCTCTGTTGGTCGTCTTTTTTGGCGAACTCACTCCGCCGCCGGCTTGAACTGCGCGTGCTCGGTCGACTCATGCATGGCGGTGGTCGATGACCGGCCCCCGGTGATCGCCATCGAGACGGCATCGAAATAGCCGGTGCCGACCTCACGCTGGTGCTTGGTCGCGGTATAGCCATTGGCCTCCGCCGCGAATTCCGCTTCCTGCAACTCGGAATAGGCCGACATCTGCCGCGCCTTGTAGCCGCGGGCGAGTTCGAACATGCCGTAGTTGAGCTGGTGGAAGCCGGCCAGCGTAATGAACTGGAACTTGTAACCCATGGCACCCAGTTCCCGCTGGAACTTGGCGATCGTCGCGTCATCGAGGTTCTTCTTCCAGTTGAACGACGGCGAGCAATTATAGGCGAGCAGCTTGCCTGGATGGTGCCTGCGCACCCCCTCCGCGAATTTCTTGGCCTGCGCCAGGTCGGGCTTCGAGGTCTCGCACCAGATCAGGTCGGCGTGGGGCGCATAGGCAACGGCCCGTGCGATACAAGGCTCGATGCCGTTCCTGACCTGGTAGAAGCCTTCCACCGTACGGCCGGCATCATAGTCGACAAAGGGCTGGTCGCGCTCATCGATATCGGAGGTGAGCAGCTTTGCCGCTTCGGCGTCGGTGCGCGCCACGACCAGGGTGGGCGTGGCCATCACGTCGGCCGCGAGTCGCGCGGCGTTGAGGTTGCGGATATGCGCCGCGGTCGGGATCAGCACCTTGCCGCCGAGATGGCCGCACTTCTTCTCCGACGCCAGTTGGTCCTCATAGTGGACGCCGGCGGCACCCGCCTCGATGAACGCCTTCATGATCTCGAAGGCGTTGAGCGGGCCGCCGAAGCCGGCTTCCGCGTCGGCGACGATCGGGGCGAACCAGGTCTCGACCGAAAGCCCGTTGCCTTCGGAGGTCTCGATCTGGTCGGCGCGCTGCAGCGTGCGGTTGATGCGCTTGACCAGTTCGGGCGCCGCATTGGCCGGATAGAGCGACTGGTCCGGATACATCGCCGAGGCGGTGTTCGCGTCGGCGGCAACCTGCCAGCCCGACAGATAGATCGCCTTCAGCCCGGCGCGCACCTGCTGCATCGCCTGGTTGCCGGACATGGCGCCCAATGCGTTGACGAAGTCCTCCTCGTGGATGAGCTTCCACAGCCGGTTGGCACCCATTTCGGCAAGGCTCTGCCTGATCTGCACCGAACCTCGCAGCCGCTTCACATCCTCCGGCGAATAGGGACGTTCAATGCCGTTGAAGCGGCCTTCAGGCGCCGAGGGGACGAGGTTGTAAAAATCAGTCATTGGTCGCTCCGAAGGGTTTCTGCACGACGTCCGCGCGCCAGTTGTCGGGGGCACTTCTATGTGACTGAATTTACATTGCGATGCAAAATGAGCCACAAAAATCAGGAAACCCCGCCGGACATAAGGGAAAATCTGTGTTGTGTTTGACAGGAAGGCACTGTAAATTTGTCAATCCTGTAAAGACAAGCAGGCTGGGATCGCGGGCTGATGTCATGTAAATCCTGTCAAGGATAGTCGATGGCTGATCAGAAGATTTTCGCCGGGCCGCGCATTCGCCGCATCCGCAACTCCAAGGGCCTGACCCAGACGGCAATGGCCGAGGGGCTCGGCATCTCGCCGTCCTATCTCAACCTGATCGAGCGCAACCAGCGGCCGCTGACTGTGCAGCTGATCCTGAAGCTGGCCTCCGTCTACAAGGTCGATCCGCACGACCTTCAGGGCGAGGCAAGGGGATCGGTCGCTGCCCTGAAGGAGGTGTTCACCGATCCGCTGCTGGTTGGCGAACTGCCGGGAGATCAGGAACTGATCGAGCTTGCCGAGGCGGCACCCAATGCCTCCGCCGGGGTGATAAAACTGTTCCGCGCCTATCGCGAGCAGGCCGAGCGGCTGTCCGACATCAACGAGCTTCTGGCGCGCGAGGGTCGGACGACAGCGCTCTCCGGCGCCCGCCTGCCGATCGACGAGGTGCGCGAGATTTTCGAGCGGCGGCCGAACCATTTTTCCTCGCTCGAAGAAGAGGCCGAGGCGTTCACGTCGGTGCTTGATCCCGGCGACGACCTCTTTGGCGCATTGAAGGCATGGCTGAAGCGCGAATATGGCATTGTGGTCAAGGTTCTGCCGGTCGCCACCATGCCGAACTGGCGCCGCCGCTACGACCGCCACTCGCAGCGCCTATTCCTGTCCGAGCGCCTGTCACCATTCGACCAGTTGCGTGAAGTCGCGATGGAGGCCTGCCTGATCCGCATGACCGTCGCGATCGCCGGCGAGATCCAGGCGCTGAGGCTGGCCACGGACGAGGCGCGCCGCCTTGCCCGCTTCGAACTCGGCCGCTATGCCGCCCACGCTCTGATGATGCCCTATCAGCCTTTTCACGCGGCGGCCGTTCGCTCACGCTACGACATCGAAGTCCTGCGCTCGCGCTTTGGCGTCTCTTTCGAGCAGGCGGCAAACCGGCTGATCATGCTGCAGCGGCCAGGTGTTTCTGGCGTGCCCTTCTTCATGCTCGAGGTCGACAATGCAGGAAACCGCTTTCGCAAGGCCGGCAGCCAGGGCTTTCCGCAAAGCCGCTTTGGCGGCGGCTGTCCGAAGCTTCCCGTGCATGTCGCCTTCACCCAGCCCGGTCAGGTCTTCGTCGAGGCGGTGGAAATGCCTGATGGCGCCGAGTTCCTGTGCATCGCTCGCACGCTGGAGGGGCCGCAAGGCGCATTCTCCGAACGCCCGCGCCGCACGGCACTGCTACTCGGCTGCGACATCGGCTTTCGCGACGACATCGTCTATGGCGCGGTGCTGCCTGGCGCGGCAGTCGGCGCGAAGGTGGGGGCAGGCACCATCGCGGCGACGCCTGTCGGCCCGGCCTGCCGGCTTTGCGAGCGCGTCGGCTGCCTGGCGCGCGCCGAGCCGCCGGTGACGCGACCCCTCGGCCTCGACGAGATGGTGACCGGCCTGAGTGCGTTCGATTTTCAGTAACGCTGCGGCAAAGGTGCCACAATCGTCGCCGGTCTCTGGATCACCCGCGGCTTAAGTCTTTGCGTTACGTGAACAGAGTAGTTTTTTGTCGTCCCTTGCGCATCGTCCCGTCCACAAAAGCTCGACAGTCGCGCCATGACAGACACAGCATCATCTCCGACCCTTGTTGCATCGACCGGCCTTGCTACCTCGACAGTCTCGCCGCGCGACGAACGCGTCGGCATGCTTCTGGTCTTCCTGTCGGCGCTGATGTGGAGTTTCGGCGGCACCATCGCTCGCTTCATCAGCGCCGGTGACAGCTGGACGGTTATTTTCTGGCGTTCCGTTTGGGCCGCCGCCTTCCTGCTCTGCTTCATGGTCTGGCGTGACGGCTGGCGCGGCATGGTGAAGTCATTCCGGGACATGGGCTTGCCAGGCATTGCTGTGGGATTCTGCTTCGCCATTGCCTCGACCTCGTTCGTCGTGGCGCTTGCCTATACCACCGTCGCCAACATCCTCTTGATGCAGGCCGGCGTGCCGCTCCTGGCGGCCTTGTTTGCCTGGGCACTGTTTCGCGAAAGAGTAACCGTCGCGACCTGGATGGCCATTGCCGCCGTTATCGCCGGCGTAGCCATCATGGTGTCGGAATCACTGGATGGTGCCGTCTCGCCCATAGGCGATGGACTTGCGTTGCTGATCGCGTTCATGTTCTCGATCGCCACCGTCATCACCCGGCGCTTCTCCAGCGTGCGCATGACGCCGGCGACCTGTCTCGGCACGATCCTGGCGGCGGGCTTGGCTGCCTCGCAAGCCTCGACCTTCATGGTGTCGGCCGGTGACATGTGCTTTCTCTTCGTCTTCGGCATGGTCAATCTCGGCCTTGGCCTTGCTTTCTTCGCCACCGGCGCGCGCCTGATCCCGGCGGCGATCGCGGCACTGCTCGGCACGTTCGAGCCGATCCTGGGGCCGATATGGGTCTGGCTCATCCATTCCGAGGTGCCGTCCGGGCGCACCATGATCGGCGGCGCGGTGGTGGTCACGGCGCTGCTTGTCCATATTGGGCTGGAATTCAAGCGCCAGGCGCGGCCGCAGCGGGCTGGGGTCACCGGAGTGCCTTCGCCTAATTGATGCCGGCCGAAGCTTTGCCCATTGACAATGTCGCTGCCGCCCGGGCAGGCTGGGACTACGGCAACAACAAGACAGGCTTATCTTGCCAAGTCTCCCCGGCGGCTCGATCGAGACCGGACCACATTCTTGTATCTCTCTCCGCGCGGCGGCGAAAGCTTCTGACGGCACCGCAATTCCTTCCCGCCCCGAACGACCGGGTTGCCGCAGGCGGCGTGCCGGATGGCGCTTGTCGGCCTCTGGAAAGCTCAATAGTCTGAAGCAAAATGCCCGGCAGCGCGGCATGTCGCGACGCGCCGGCAATGGAACACTCACCAAAGGAGAATAGCATGATCCGCAAAGCGCTCTGGCTTTCGGCAACCTCGGCATTTCTGGCGCTTTTGACGCCCGCCGGTCACGCCGCGGACCGCGTCGTCAACGTCTTCAACTGGTCGGATTATATCGACAGTTCGATCATCGACGATTTCACCAAGAAGACCGGTATCAAGGTCGTTTACGATACCTTCGATTCCAACGAAATCCTCGAAACCAAACTGCTCGCCGGCGGCAGCGGCTACGACGTCGTCGTGCCGAGCGGCAATTTCCTGGCTCGCCAGATCCAGGCCGGTGTGTTTCAGAAGCTCGACAAGTCGAAGCTGCCGAACCTCGCCAACATGTGGGATACAGTTACGGAGCGCACCGCCAAATACGACCCCGGTAACGAATACTCGGTCAATTACATGTGGGGCACGGTCGGCATCGGTTACAACACCAAGAAAGTGCAGGCAGCGCTCGGCACCGACAAGATCGACAGCTGGGATGCTTTCTTCAATCCGGACAGCCTGGCCAAATTGAAGGATTGCGGCGTCTATGTGCTGGATTCTCCCTCCGACATCCTGCCGGCGGCGCTGAAATATCTCGGTCTGGACCCCAACAGCACCTCGCCTGACGACATTGCCAAGGCCGAGGAAGCTCTTCTCAAGATCCGTCCCTATATCAGGAAGTTCCACTCGTCCGAATACATCAACGCACTTGCCAATGGCGACATCTGCCTGGCGGTGGGCTGGTCGGGTGACGTGTTCCAGGCTCGCAACCGCGCGGTTGAAGCCAAGCAAGGCGTGGAAATCGGCTATTCCGTGCCGAAGGAAGGCGCCCAGATGTGGTTCGATCAGATGGCGATCCCCGCCGATGCGCCGCATGTCGCCGAGGCGCTTGAATTCATCAACTACATGATGACGCCGGAAGTGATCGCGAAATCGTCGAACTATGTCCTTTATGCCAACGGCAACAAGGCATCGCAGCAGTTCGTCGACAAGGCGCTGCTCGACGATCCCTCGGTCTATCCGGACGCCGCGACCTTGCAGAAGCTCTATACCGTCCAGCCTTACGATCCCAAGACGCAGCGCATCATCACGCGTAGCTGGACCAAGATCGTCACCGGCCAGTAGGCAATCCGACGCGACCCCGGCAGCCAACTGCCGGGGTCGATTTCTTTTGAGGAATAAAAAGTACGGAGTGGGGATATGAAATCGCTTGGCAGCATCCGCAGGGACTTCGCGCCATGGAACGACCCGAAGGCCAAGCCATATATTCAGTTCGACGGCGTCACCAAGAGGTTCGGTGACTTCACCGCTGTCAACAATCTGTCGCTGACCATTTTCGAGCGTGAATTCTTCGCGCTGCTCGGCGCCTCGGGTTGCGGAAAGTCGACGCTGCTCAGGATGCTTGCCGGCTTCGAGGAACCGACAGCCGGTCGCATCCTGCTCGATGGTCAGGATCTGCGCGGCATTCCGCCCTATCGCCGGCCGGTCAACATGATGTTCCAGTCCTATGCCCTGTTCCCGCATATGACGGTCGAGAACAACATCGCCTTCGGCCTCAAGCAGGAAGGCATGCCGAAGCCCGATATCGAAAAGCGCGTCGCCGACATGCTGAAGCTGGTCAAGCTCGAGCAGTTCGCCAAGCGCAAGCCGCACCAGCTCTCCGGCGGCCAGCGCCAGCGCGTCGCGCTTGCCCGCTCGGTCGCCAAGCGACCGAAGGTGCTGCTGCTCGACGAGCCGCTCGGCGCGCTCGACAAGAAACTGCGCGAGGAAACCCAGTTCGAACTGATGGATCTGCAGCAGGAGCTTGGTCTCACCTTCGTCGTCGTCACCCATGACCAGGAAGAGGCGATGACGATGGCCGATCGCATCGCCATCATGGACAAGGGCGAGGTCATGCAGGTTGCGACACCGGCGGAGGTTTACGAGGCTCCGACGTCGCGCTTCGTCGCTCATTTCGTCGGCAACGTGAATATGTTCGAGGGCAAGGTTGCCGATCGCACCGACAAGACAACACGCATCACCGGCGCGACCGGAGCCCAGATCGTCGTCGAGAATGGCGCCGCCGCAACAGGCGCCGACATCATCTTCGCCATCAGGCCGGAAAAGATCAGGGTTTCGTCGAAGAAGCCGGCCGATGCCGTCAACGCGCTGGAGGGCGAGGTTTACGACATCGCCTATCTCGGCGACATGACCGTCTACCACGTCAGGCTGGATGACGGGCAGATCGTGCGGGCAAGCGCCCTGAACGCGGCTCGTGTGACCGAGGATCCGCTGACCTGGAACGACCGTGCCTGGGTGTCCTTCCGGCCCGACGCCGGCGTCGTGCTGGCACGGTAGGGGCGGGCATGTCCAATACCGCCGTCGCCGATGCCGCTGCGCCATCGACTGCCGCCAATCCGTTCCTGACGCGTTTGGGTGCCGGCTTCGTCAGCCGGCTCGTCATCATCGTTCCCTATCTCTGGCTGCTGTTCTTTTTTCTCGTCCCCTTCGTCATCGTCTTCAAGATCTCGCTGTCGCAGACGGCTATCGCCATGCCGCCCTATACGCCGGTGCTCGATTTCAGGGACGGCGTTTCCGGTTTCTTCGCCGGCTTTCGCGACCTCAACTTCGACAATTATGTCTGGCTGACGCAGGACGCACTCTATTTCAAGGCCTACCTCACCAGCGTCGTCATCGCCGCCATCTCCACGGGGTTGACCTTGCTGGTTGGCTATCCCATCGCCTATGGCATGGCGCGCGCTCCGGCCACGATCCGCCCGACATTGCTGATGCTGGTCATCCTGCCGTTCTGGACGTCGTTCCTGATCCGCGTCTATGCCTGGATCGGTATTCTGAAGCCCGAGGGCCTGCTCAACCAGTTGCTCTTGTCGCTGCACGTCATCAATCAGCCGCTGGTGATCCTCAACACCTACACGGCCATCTTCATCGGCATCGTCTATTCCTACCTGCCGTTCATGGTGCTACCGCTTTATTCGTCGCTGGAAAAGATGGACTACTCCCTGATCGAGGCGGCCAAGGATCTCGGCTGTCCGCCGACCGCTGCCTTCTGGAAGATCACCTTTCCGCTGTCGCTGCCCGGCGTCATTGCCGGCTGCCTGCTGGTGTTCATCCCGGCCGTCGGCGAATTCGTCATCCCCGACCTGCTCGGCGGCTCGCAGACGCTGATGATCGGCAAGACGCTGTGGAACGAGTTCTTCGCCAATCGTGACTGGCCGGTGTCGTCGGCCGTTGCCGTCATCCTGCTGTTGCTGCTGATCGTACCGATCGTCTTGTTCCAGCATGCCCAGGCCCGCGCGCAGGAGCACGACAAATGAACACCACCTGGAGCCGCTTCAACATCACTTCGATCACGCTCGGTTTTGCCTTTCTCTATCTGCCGATCGTGCTGCTCGTCGTCTTCTCCTTCAACGAGTCCAAGCTCGTCACAGTCTGGGGCGGCTTTTCCACCAAATGGTACGTATCGCTGTTCCACAATCAGGGCCTGATGGACGCCGCGTGGGTGACCATCCGCGTCGGTCTGATTTCAGCGACGGTAGCCACGGTTCTCGGCACCATGGGGGCCCTGGCGCTGACCCGCTACACACGCTTCCGGGGCAGGGTCCTGTTCTCCGGCATGATCTTCGCACCATTGGTCATGCCTGATGTCATTACCGGCCTGTCGCTGCTCCTGCTGTTTGTCGCCATCGGCATGGATCGCGGCATGACGACCGTGATCCTCGCGCATATCACCTTCACAATGTGCTTTGTCGCGGTGGTCGTGCAGTCGCGGCTTGTCAGCTTCGATCGCTCGCTGGAAGAAGCCGCCATGGATCTTGGCGCACCGCCTGTGAAGACCTTCTTCCAGATCACGCTGCCAGTCATTCTGCCGGCGATCGTGTCCGGCTGGATGCTGGCCTTCACGCTGTCACTGGACGACCTGGTCATCGCCAGCTTTGCTTCGGGCCCTGGCGCCACCACGCTGCCGATGAAGATCTACAGCCAGGTCCGCCTCGGCGTGACGCCGGAGATCAATGCCGCCTGCACCCTCCTGATCGCGATCGTCACGGTTGGCGTGATCATCGCTTCGGTCGCCAACAAGCGGCGCGAGGTGCAGCGGCAGCTTGATGAGCGGGCCGCGCAACGCAGTTAGGAGCGGCGCTTCGGGCGCAAGGCGTTATTCGCCCGAAACGCCACGGCTGATGGGTGAAATGAACGGCGTGCTCCACGTTCCGCCGACGAAAAACGACGACTGGTTGGGCCCCTGCTGGCCGTTCTTTTGCGTTGGCTGATCCGGCTGGATGACGCCGCCCGACAGCGCCAGCCCGCGTCCTGCGTAGGATGCGATGCCGGAAACCCAGATCTTGTATTTCGCCGAATTGGCCTCCGCCTTGTCGAGTCTCGCCACGCCTCTCGAAATGGTTGCCTTCACTTCGGCGCCATCAATGGGCAGCGTCCCGTCCGAGACATCGTCGAGCGCGAAGAAGCCGCCTTGTTCGGTATGCTTGAGAAAGGCCGGCAGGTTGAACTTGCTGAGCGCGCCAGGGCCGAAGGTCGCCGAGACCGAGCCGTCGGCGTTTTCAAAGATCGAATCCCAGGTCCTTCCCGGTCCCTTGAGGATGACCGAAACGGTGCCGGTGCCGACCGGCACCAGCCGGGTCATCCCGGCCGCGGTACCGAACGCGCCACCATCGACGTCGGAGGCCAGCAGCCGGATTTCGACCTGGGTGCCCTCGGGTTTACGGTCGAAACGAAGGCTGGTCTGGATGTTGCCGCCAAAAGCCGAGGCGTCGGAGATGTCGAAGACGGAAAGACCGTCCTTGACCTGGGCGGTGGCCGCGACATCGGCAAGCTGGATACTCCCCGCCGTGGCACGGGCCGCCGACAGCCTGAGATCTAGATTGACCCGATCGGCGAAACTCGTGTCGACCTGACCCGGCTCGCCGCTGCTCGCCGGTCCCAGCGACGTGAAGGCGGACAGAAACGACCTGAGGTCGAGCGTGTCGAAGGCAAGTGTGCCCGAGATCACCGGTTGCGTCTCGCCAAGCGACAGGTCCAGCGCGCCCATGCCCGGGTTGTTGTCCAGCGCCAGCGCCGTGTTTTCAAATTTGACGCGGCCGGCCGACCCCGTGACCTTGCTCGAAATGCTGACCGAGCCGATCGCCGCGCTCGGCGCGATGCCGGCCTGCGACCATTCCAGCACGCGGCGCAGCGAGGGCGCCGCGAATTTCACCTGGCCATCGAAATAGGCTTTTTCGGACATGTTGGCCGTGCCGTCGAAGGAGAAGGTGGCGGGCGCTGCCTTGAAGGACAAAGTGAGGGGTGCCATGCCCCCGGCAAACAGCACCAGGGGTCTCGGCGAGGCGGCATCCACGGTCACGCTTTCGCCGCGCCAGATCCCGGTCGCGGACAATGTCGCATTGCTGTTCATCGCCGCCCAAGTAGCCTGGCCGCTAAGACTGCTCAGGATCTCCACATCCTTGCCTTTGACGGACGCCACCATGCGGCCATCCCTGAACTCCACGGTTCCGAAAGTGTCGTCCGGCAGCTTGTCCAGGTCGGGCTTGGCGGGGTCCGCGTTGACCAGGCCACGGGCCGCGTCGATGGAGCGCGCGATGCGCCCGCCGGTCGGCGCCGTGGGCAGGAATAGCCCGCCCGCCGTGCGCTGCACCCGGATCGTCGGCCGCACCAGCCGTGCCGTGGAAAACACCACATCGCCCTGCAACGCCGCCATGGCCGAGAGGTCGACCTCGACCCGTTCGGCTTCGACGACGGGCGGCGCATCGGCATCCGTCCACTTCGACAGCGTCACATCGGTCAGGATCGCGCGGAATTTCGGCCAGACCTCGATGCGCGGCGACCCCTCGATGGCAACCCGAAAGCCGCTCCAGGCGCTCAATTCCCAGGCGATGCGGTCACGCACGATCCGCGTCGAGGCAATCAGCGGCAGGGCCGCGACCACCAGAGCGATGACGATCGCGGCAGCGCCGATCGCCCATACTCCGCGGCGGATCAAGGATGATGGCATATAGCCCCGTATGCTTCCATTCCGACAAAAACGATCGTCCGACGGGTGTAACCCCTGTCGTCACTACGACTTAGGGCTGACGCATTTCAAGTCTTAATGGCCCGGCGATGGCATTTGCGCACACCTGACCGCGTCAGCCCAACAAAATCTTGCTCTGCTGCGCTGCGATATGCATAAGCGATGACGACCTTGGGAGGATCGATCATGGCTGGCGAAGTACCGCTCTGGACCCCGACGCAAGACCGGATTGATGCCTCGCCCTTGACCGTCTTCATGAAGGTTGCGGCAGCGAATACCGGCAGTCCATTTTCATCCTACGCCGACCTTCACCGCTGGTCGGTCGAGAACCGGGAATCTTTCTGGGATCTTGTCTGGGATTTCTGCGGTCTTGAAGGCGACAAGGGCGAACGACTGCTGCTCGATGGCGAGAAGATGCCCGGCGCTTCTTTCTTCCCCGACGCGTCGCTGAATTTCGCCGAAAACCTTCTGAAAAAAACCGGTGCCGGCGAGGCAATCGTCTTCCGCGGCGAGGACAAGGTCGAGAGGCGGCTGTCGTGGAACGAACTGCACGGCCTGGTCTCGCGCCTGCAGCAGCTCTTCCTGTCGCTCAAGGTAAGGAAGGGTGACCGTATCGCTGCGATGATACCCAACATGCCCGAAGCCGTCGCCGCCATGCTGGCCGCCGCCTCGATCGGTGCGGTGTGGTCATCCTGTTCTCCCGATTTCGGCGAGCAGGGCGTGCTCGACCGGTTCGGCCAGATCGAACCTGTCATCTTCATCGCGCCGGACGGCTATTGGTACAATGGCAAGGCGATCGAGGTCGCCGACAAGGTCAAGGCGGTCGCGGCCAAGCTCGGCAGCGTCCGCAAGGTCCTGCTCGTCGACTATCTCGGCACCTCCGCCGATGTTGCTGATACCATCGACAAGGCGGTGGCGATGGGGGAGGCGCTGTCGCCCTTCGCCGTCAAACCCGTCATCTTCGAGCGGCTGCCATTTTCGCATCCGCTCTACATCCTGTTTTCGTCCGGCACCACCGGCATTCCCAAATGCATCGTCCATTCGGCCGGCGGCACGCTGATCCAGCATGTCAAGGAACACCGGCTGCATGCCGGCCTCGGCGACGGCGACCGCTTCTTCTATTTCACCACCTGCGGCTGGATGATGTGGAACTGGCTGGTATCGGGTCTGGCCTCCGGCGCCACGCTGCTGCTTTATGACGGCTCTCCCTTCCACCCCGACGGCAACGTGCTGTTCGATTTCGCCGATGCCGAGAAGATGACCTTCTTCGGCACGTCGGCCAAGTTCATCGATTCCGTGCGCAAGGCCGGCCTCAAGCCGATCCGCAGCCATGATCTGTCGACGGTGCGCGCCATCTCCTCCACCGGGTCGCCGCTTTCGCCCGAGGATTTCCGCTTCGTCTATGACGGCATCAAGAAGGACGTGCATCTGGCCTCGGTTTCCGGAGGCACGGACATCGTCTCCTGCTTCGTCCTCGGCGTGCCGATCGAGCCGGTCTGGACCGGGGAGATACAGGGGCCGGGCCTCGGCCTCGCCGTCGATGTCTGGGACGATGACGGCAAGCCGGTCAGGCAGGAGAAGGGAGAACTGGTTTGCACCAGGGCTTTCCCGTCCATGCCGATCGGCTTCTGGAACGATCCCGACGGCAAGAAATACCAGGCGGCCTATTTCGAGCGTTTCGACAATGTCTGGTGTCATGGCGATTTCGCCGAATGGACCGATCATGGTGGCATGGTCATCCACGGCCGCTCGGACGCGACGCTCAATCCAGGTGGCGTGCGCATCGGCACGGCGGAAATCTACAATCAGGTCGAACAGATGCCGGAAATCCTGGAAGCGCTGTGCATCGGCCAGGATTTCGACAATGACGTGCGCGTCGTGCTGTTCGTGCGGCTGGCCGCGGGTGTCCAATTGGACGAAGACCTGGAAAAACGCATCCGCGCCAAGATACGCAGCGGCGCCAGCCCTCGCCACGTTCCGGCCAGGATCGTCGCCGTATCGGATATCCCCCGCACCAAGTCGGGCAAAATCACCGAACTCGCCGTGCGCGACGTCGTGCACGGCCGTGCCATCAAAAATAGGGAAGCGCTCGCCAACCCGGAAGCGCTGGAACTGTTCAGGAACCTGCCGCAACTCGCCGAGTGACCGGCATGGTTAACGAAATATGTCGCGCGAATTTACCTAGATTTCACGAGTGGTACACATTCGTAAATTTTTTGGCGACCCGGTAAGGACTTGTTAAGGCCCGGCGTCGATAGTCGGATGTAACTTGAGGGAGAAATCCCGTTCCTCAGCCCCCGAGGATCTGAATTCAGCTCAAGCCCCCGTTGTGACAGCAATCTCATCTCTTAAGGCGTCCTTTGGACGCCTTTTCTTTTGGGCTTGTTATTCCGCCAGCACCCGGGTCGAGGGGAACGCAACCTCCACCAGCGTGCCTTCGCCGGGCGTCGAATTGATGGTGAAGCGGGCACGGTTGGCTTCCACCATCGCCTTGGTCAGCGGCAGGCCAAGGCCGGTGCCGTCGCCGCGCCCGCGCTTCAGGGCGTTGATTTGCTTGAACGGCTTCAGCGCCTGCTCGATCTCGGACTGGCTCATGCCGATGCCGGTGTCACGCACCCGCATGACGACATCACCCGAGGTCTCGTAGGCGGTCGAGACGATCACCTGGCCGCCGGCCTGGGTATAGCGGACGGCGTTGGACAGGATGTTGAGCGCGATCTGGCGCACGCTGCGCAGGTCGGCCACCACTTCCGGCAGCCGCGAGGCGAAGCTGGAGCGGATGATGACCCGTTCGCGGTTGGCCTGCGGCTGCATCATCGCCACGGTTTCGGCCAGCGTATCGTTGAGCGACACCGCCTCATAAGCCATTTCCTGCTGGCCGGCCTCGATCTTCGAGATGTCCAGGAGGTCATTGACCAGATCGAGCACGTGGTTGCCCGAGCGGTTGATGTCGCGCAGATAGTCGCGGTAGCGGTCATTGGCGACCGGCCCGAACTTCTCGTCGACCATCAGTTCGGAAAAACCGATGATGGCGTTGAGCGGCGTGCGAATCTCGTGGCTGATGCGGGCGAGGAAATCGGTCTTCTGCGAGGAAGCGCGTTCGGCCACTGCACGCGCCTGGGTGAGGTCCTCCTCGGCTCGCTTCCACTGCGTGATGTCGCGCACCACGGCGCAGAAGCCGCTGTCGTTGGGCAGCCGGCCGATGGTCATGAACAGCGGGATGAAGCGCCCCTGTGCTTCGCGGCCGATCACCTCGCGGCCATCATTCAAGACGCTCGCCACGCCAGGCTCCAACAGGCCGGTGAGATAGTCGCGCGCCGCGCGCTGGCTCTCGATCGCAAACAGCGAGGCGAACGGCTTGCCGGTCACCTCGTCGCTGTCGAAACCGAACAGCGCTTCGGCCGGGCGGCTGATCGAACGGATGGTGCCGTCGCTGCCGATCAGCACGACCCCGTCTGTGGCGGTGTCGATGATGGTGCGCATCTCGGCGATGCGTGCCTTGAGCTCTGAAATATCGGGCTGCGTTGGCTCCTCGCCGATCACGTGCAGGGCCGCAGGCGCATCATCCTCGCCGGAGCGGCGCACGACCAGCATCAGGGCCTTGCCGTCGCGCCAGGGCACGGAGCGCAGGATGGCGTCGATAGGGAATTCCTGTCCATCGCGCGTCTTCAGCCGCAGCGCCCGGTCGCTGCCGTCGGAGGCGTCGTCATCGGCATAAGGGTCGGCGAACAGAGCGCCGAGGCCGCCCGCATCCTCCAGGTCCTCCAGTGTAGCGTACCCGGTCAGGTCGAGGAATTCCTCGTTTGCATAGTGCAATTGGTCGCCCGAATGGATGATGAGCGGCACCGGCAGCTTGCCGAGCAGCGATGTATCCGGCGTCTTGTTTTCGGTGCCGGCGGAAAAAGCCGACGGCATGAACCCTTCGGTTTTGAGCGGCGGCACCTGCAGGCGCGGCCGCTCGGCAAATGTCTCGGTCGCCTCATGCCTGCCGCCGGTTCCGCCGGTGGTCGCAATCGTTTCCTCGCCGGATGCAGTCGCTTGCTCGCCGGCCCAGTCCTCATCGTCCTCGGCGTCGCGAAAATCGTCTGACGTCATGCTGTCGTCATCGGCCGGCGGTGCCTTGGCAGGTCCTGCCTGCGCTGCCGCCTCGCCATCCCCGATTATCTCCTGTGCCTCGGGCGCTGACGCCTCGTCGCTGCCGTCGGCGGTATGGGCAGGCTCGTCCTCCTTATCGGCATAGTCGAGCAGGGAGCCCGAAGCCCTCGGCGGCGGGGATTCGGAGCTCGGCGCCTGTTGTTCGACCTGGTCCGGCTGCGCACCGTCGAGCCGCGCCAGATCCCTCTGATCCTCGGCATCGCCCGGGGAAGGTTCGCCCGCACCCAGCTCGTCTTCAGTATCGGGCGCTGCCATCTCATGCGCCGGGCCGGTCACCGGTTCCTGGGTCGAATTTGTTGGCTCGGCATCCGGGGTGGCGATGTCCACCGGCGGTTTCGTATCGGTCGCGGGTTTGGTCGCGTCGTGCGGCTCCGGCAAAGAGCCTGTTCCGGCACCTGGTTCCGCTTGCCTTGCCGGCTCGGCTGGTTTGGCCGCCGGCGGCTCTGCCGTGGAACTTTCTTTCTTCAGACGCTCGCCGATCTCGCGGAACGCGCTGCGCTCCAGCGTTGACAGCCCCTTGTCGTTGGCCGGCTGCCGGTGTTCGGCCAGCCGGATGACCTTGTCGGCGAAGCGCCGCTCCGGTTTGGGTACTATCGTCAGCGCCGGCACTTCGCCCTTGAACGGATCCGATGCCTTTGGCTCTTCAGCCTTCGGCTCCTCAGGCAGTGTCTCCACGGCCTCCGGTTTCTGTGCCCCCGGCATCTCGCCATTGGGCACCAATGCCATGCCGATCGCTTCCGGATCGACGACCGCATCCCCGGTTCGCGCGACGCCGAAGCCGCGGAAGCCTTCGAAGGCGCGGCTGCGGCCATAGACGGGCAATGCCGCCAGGTCGACCGGGACCTTCAGGTCGGTGCCGACGACGGGCCACAGCACCGAGCGGCCGGACCAGGTGTCGCGCCGCTCCAGCAGGCCGGCGATCTCGCCGGACGCATCAAGGCCGAAAGCCGCCGCGACATCCCTGAAGCGTCGGCCGATCACGTCGGCGGCCGGATGACCGACGACATCGGCGAATTCCGGTGACAGCGCGCTGAACTTGCCCTCGGCGTCGGTACGCCAGACAAAACGTATCGGTGCCGCCGAGCGGTCTATCGTCCGGGTGGCCGAAGCTGTAATCGGAGCTGCCGGGGAGGCGACCTCGTCCTGCTTCACGCTGTCCGCCGAAGCCTCGGTGCCGGCCGCCTCGGCCACGCTTTTCGGTTCCGCGTCGTCTTCTCCGGCATTGAAATACCAATGATCGTGCTGTGCCGGCGTGCCCGCCGGTTGGTCATTGTCGGCGGCGACCGGTGCCGGCGCGGCCGGCTCCTCGATCTCCCGCTTTGCCCGTTTCGGCATATCGCCAGCGACGGGCTCGGAAGGGGCGGGCTCCTGTTCCATTTTGGCCGCCGTCGGCTGTTCGACCGCCTCTGTCCGCGAAACATCGGCTGTCGGCTGTTTGTCCTGCCGAGACCCGGATTCTACAGCGGCGGTTTCCGCCGCCTCCATTGTGCCGCCAATCTCCTTGGCAGGGTTTTCCGTTGCCGCGGGCAAGCCGTCCGCCGAAGCCGCCGCGCCAGATGCGCTGTCCTCCAGTTGATCCTCGTCGATCACCACCAATAGATGCCGCTCCGGCGTCAGCCGGGCGAGGCCCGCCGGGTAGGAGGTCCTGCCGCCCGGAACGAGGCGCTTGACGATGCGCTCGCCCTCTGCCGCAACGTCGGCCACCAGGGCCGCCAGTGTCGCGGGCTGGATGCCGAGCGCCGAAAATCCCTCCGAGGCGGACTCGATATTGCCCTTGGCATCGATGAAGGCAATGAAATGGCCGTCTTCGGTCAAGCCACTGATCGCCCGGCTGGCGATCTCGGCCGCACTGCGCGAGCCGGTCTGCGCCGCCGGCACGGCCAGCATGATGGCATTCTCGCCATCGGGCAGCGTCACGGCACTGGCAAGAAAGCCGACGGCGCGGCTGGTCACGCCGGTCGCCAGGCGCACCGTGATCGAGCGATCGCTGCCGATCTGCGGGAAGCTGCTGGTCGCCATGATCTGACGGCGCGCGATCAGCGGCAGCCGCGCCGAGGCGCCGATGATCGCTTCGATATCGGGATAACCGAAGATGGCGGCGCCCGGCCCATTGGCCCAGATCACCTGCTCGAGGTCCACCGACAGGATCGCGATCGCGTCGCCGGCGGCAAACCGCTGGCGGACCGCGTCGAGTACGGCGACGTCAAGGAAGGAATATTCGGACGGCATGCGCTTGGCGAACCCTCACGGAGCGGCGAATTTGCAGTTAACGCTTTGTTAATAAAAGCCGCAGCCACGAAGGTCCACAAGCCAGAACGTGCAAAGGCTGAATTTTGGCTGTTTGGTTAACGGCCGAAAATATTTTTTTGTGCACTGCAACAATGATATTGCAATGCACAAAAATTGCCTTTATATTGCCGTCATACACGAACGAGACGGCTTTCTGTCAAAGCCGCTGCCGCTGAAAAGGATGGAAAATGTCCAGGACCAAGACTTCCGAGACCATCGAAAACGTTGAATTCCCGAGCTTCGACGCTTCCAAGGCCACCGACCAGATGCGCGCTTTCGCCGAAAAGGGCGTTGAGCAGTCGAAAGAGGCCTACGCCAAGCTCAAGACCGGCGCCGAGGAGACCCAGAAGGCTCTGGAGTCGAGCTATGAAACCGCCAAGACTGTTTCCAGCGATCTGTCGCTCAAGACCATCGCGGCGCTGCGCGCCAACGCCGAGGCCGGCTTCTCGCATCTCGAAGCCCTGATCGGCGCCAAGTCGCTGTCGGAAGTCGTCGAGCTGCAGACCGCCTTCCTGCGCAAGCGCGTCGAGCTGACCGTCGAGCAGGCCAAGGACTTCCAGGCTGTTGCCTCCAAGGCGGCCGAGGATGTCTCGAAGCCGATCAAGACCGCCTTCGAGAAGGCGATCAAGGAAATCAAGGCCGCCTAATAATTGCGCATCGTCCGCGGATGCAACAAAAGGTCGCATTTTGTCGGACAAATAGATGTGAGATAGTGACGGTCAAGCGAATACCCGGCGGGTGGAACCTCCTCCCTTCACCTCCGGGGTGACCAGCCAGCACCTCCTCCCGCTGGCTCGTAACAGGAAAAGGCCGGCACCTCCTCCCGCCGGCCTTTTTCTTTGCCCGGCGAAAGGTGCACCGCTGTGGGGAAGTGGCCTTTGCTTTGCAAAAGCCTTGAATTAGAATTCATAAGCCCGTAAGGACGCATCGCCGAACGACAGAGCGGATCGCGGAGAATGAACCTTCCACCTCGATCCCGCTACCAACGTTAAGACGTGCCGTTGTAGCTCAGATGGTTAGAGCGCCGGATTGTGGATCCGGAGGTCGCTGGTTCGATCCCAGCCAACGGTACCATCGGATTTCCGTTAATTAATTGAATTTACTGTCTAATCCGGCCGCGCATGTCGAAATCCCACGCGATCGCGCATTTTGTGCTGTCTATTGTGCTGCAAATGACGCCTGGGAAGACATCGCGAAGCGCAAGACCCTGACGGCTTCCTGCGGCCGAGGCATCGTGCTGGCCTTACCGGATCGGCGTCTTGCCGCGAAACAGCGGCTGGTGCGCCCGCATCAAGGCGGTAATCCGGTCGGCGACTTTTCGTATCGGCGGGGAGTGACGTTCCTCGTGATGGGTAACGATCCATTGGTCGGTTTCGAGTTCGGCGATAGGCTGAGCGACGCGAACCAGCCGCGGATCGCTGTCACCCACGAAGCACGGAAAAATCGAAAGGCCGGCGCCGGCGGCCACCAGTTCGCGTACCGAATGGCTGTTGTTGCCGCGCACGGCGATGCGGTCGCCATGATGGGCTTGCAGCCAGCGCGCCGAAGCAATGTTTGCTCCTTCGCCGGTGACGCCGACAAACAAGCCGGCGGCGATGCCGTTGATCAGCTGGCGTCCGGAATAAATGGCGTGGGCGACCTTGCCGCTCTGACGGCCGGCCAACCACTGTTCGGTCGGGCGCTCGCTGCGGATGCCGATGTCGGCGGCACGGCGTCCGATGTCGACCCTGTCGGTGGTGGTGACGAACTCCACCCTTATGCCGTCATCGACCGTCCAGATATCGCCGATATGGGCGCAAACGAAGGCCGAGGTCCATGGCCCGGCCGAGACGCGGACAATGCGGTCAGGCAGGCTTCCCTCCCGCCAGCGGGTCAGCGACTGCATCGCTGCCTCGACATCTTCGGCGCGCCGCAGCAGTTCTTCACCGACCGGGGTCAGCCGGTAGCCGGTCTGCTGACGCACGAACAGCGGTTCGCCGATCTGCTTTTCGAGCGCGGTGACGCGTCGTCCAAGGGTGGCCGCGCTGAGGCGCGTGGTTGCCGTCGCCGCGCTCAAGCCACCAAGCCGCGCAACGTCTAGAAATAACCTCAGATCGTCCCAGCCGATATCCATTTTGCAGAAATGAAAAACTCCTTGCGACCGTGGCTGTAGCGCGAAGCGGGCGTCGCACGCAAGTATGTGGGCATTGGAAGTGTTGGACAATCCTGCCTGGCGGAACAGTGAGAAGCGCCTCGGCTGGCCAAGAAGCCAGCGCAACCCTTTCGATCGCGCAGGCGCTTGGCGCGGATGCTTTGCGCTTTCGATCAACCACGCGCGAGGGATATTCCGCGCGCCAAAGGAGACGATCATGTTGCATGAATTTCGACACCGCTTCGCCCGCTGGCTTGCCTATCGCCAGACGCTTGCGAGCTTGCGGCATGTCCCTGACAGCACGCTGGCGGATGCCGGCATTTCTCGCGAAGAAATCCCCGAGCGTGCCCGCTACGCCGGCCTGCGTCGTTGAGCCAATGGAGGCGGGCATGCAGATGATGAAGCTTTGGGATGGCGTACCGCGCATCGGCATCGGCACCTGGGCGGCGGGTGGCGCGGCGCGCTGGCATGACACGGCGACCATCTATGGCGAGGTCGACGACGTCAGGTCGCAAGCCGCGTTGGCGATGGCCTATGACATCGGCGCGCGGGTGTTCGACACGGCTGCCGCCTACGGCGCCGGCAATGCCGAGCTGATCCTTGGGCGGGCGTTGAAGGGCAAGGACGAAGCGGTCATCGTCACCAAGGTCGGCTATTTCGGCGATCCCGAAACGCGCAAGATCGCTCCCGAGGATGCCTCTGCCGCGGCGATCCGGACTTCGATCGACAATTCGCGGCAGCGGGTGAAGCGCGATTGTATCGACGTCGCGCTGCTGCACATCAACGAGTACCCGATCGAGCGCGCCGGCGAGGTGTTCGATACGCTCGGCCTGCTGCACCAGGAGGGCAAGATCGGCGGCTTCGGCTGGAGCACCGATCACCACGAACGGCTTGCCGCCTACGCGCCGCGCGAGGGTTTCGTGGCTGTGGAGAATGACTTCAATGTATTTACCCCGGCAAACGAGCTGATGGCCGTTGCGGCGCGCGAGGACCTCGTCTCGTTCAGCCGGCTGCCCCTGGCAATGGGGCTGCTCACCGGCAAATACACGCCGGCCATGAAGCTGCCCGCCGATGACGTGCGCGGCGGGAATGCCGAATGGATGGTGTTTTTCAGGGATGGCGCCGCCAACCCGCACTATCTGTCAAGGCTCGCGGCAATCCGCGACTTGCTCACCTCGGGCGGACGCACGCTTGCCCAGGGCGCGCTCGGCTGGATCCTCGCCAAGTCGGCAATTGCCTTGCCGGTTCCCGGTTTCACGCGGCCCGAGCAGGTCGAGGACAATCTCGGTGCGCTGGAAAAAGGGCCACTGCCGGCAGCAGTGATGGCCGAGATCGACGCCGTGCTGAATATTGCCGAGACCGGCTGACATTGCAGTCCGAAATTCGCGTCACCTCGGAGCAGAACTGCACACCGAGCTGATGCCGATTGAAAATCGGCGAATGTCATCTGCAAAGAGCTTCTGGGCGAAGACAACCAGGCACGGTTAAACCGCCAGAACGGGCTCGGTTCGAATTGATTCGCCAAGTTCAGTCCGAAGGCGTACAAAAAGGGGGTCGTCAGCAGCACAGTATGGGCATTGACGCTTGGGAGCGACCATCGCGCTCCTGCCCAGGGTGAGGCTAGGATGTCATGGCGAAAGACCCTGAGCGCCCCGGTCTAGCGGCCGAAGCCGTGCGTACACTTGCCCGGGAATCGGGCGCTACCGAACAGCAGATACGTGACATAGTATCGTTGATAGGGTTCGACCGCTCCTCGATCCTCAGGGAAGCTCGCCTTCTGGCGAAGGATCGATAGCCGACGAAACCTGCGATTTGTCCACAGCAGCTACTGTCGGTTTCATACCGACACGCCCGCCCGCCTAGTGCTGGCCGGGTGGGACAGTCTATGTTTTGCCACCGTCGTTCGAGGGGCGCGGCCGGCCGAGAGATCCTAGTGCTCTTGCCCAAGTGGAGAGCATCTCGTGGATCACAAGGTTCTGCAGGCCAGGAGCGAGTTGTTGCGCCGGATGAGCGCGGACGATTTCGAGCGGCTGCGGCCACATCTCAAGAGTGTTTTCCTGGAGTTGCGCTCACCGTTGGAGAACGAAGGCCAAAAGATCGAGGCGGTCTATTTCTTGGAGAGTGGCATCGCATCGGTTGTGGCCAAGGCTTCGGCGACGGCGGAAGCAGAAGTGGGAATAATCGGCTTTGAGGGCATGACCGGTTCGGCGCTGATCATGGGCGACGAGCTGGCAAGCTTCGATTGTTACGTCCAGTCGACGAGCGAAGCGCTGCGGATGAGCGCCGCGCCATTCGTCGAAGCCTTGGAAGACAGCCCTACCTTACGGCCGTTCCTGTTGCGCTACGTCCAGTATCTCCACATCCAGACGAGCTACACCGCGTCGATCAACGCGCGGCACAGTCTTGAGGTCCGGCTGGCGAGATGGCTTCTGATGTGCAGCGACCGGACCGTCGGTGACAGGCTTATGATAACCCACGAGTTCCTTTCCGTCATGCTGGGCGTCAGGCGCCCGGGGGTCACCGTGGGGCTTCAGACAATCGAGAGCCATGGCTACATCCGAGCCCGCCGCGGCGAAATCACGATCCGGGATCGGAAAGGTCTCATGACGCTGGCACGGGACTCTTACGGCCCTCCCGAACTGCAATACCGTCGGCTGGTCGGAGATCTCGGTTCAAAGAACCCTTCTAGGCAGGATCGTCCGCCCACCTGACCGCCACCATTGCCGGGGTTGGTAGGCCGGATTGTGGTGCGGGAATGGCCGACGCGATAATGCCCGTTTGACGGCACATTGCCTAAGCTCGCGTCGGCCATTGCGGCATGGGGATGCCGCCTAGCCAATCTAGTGATCAAGGGATGGTCGACAACAAAGGTCAAATTGTTGGTAAGAAACGTACGAAGCTGAACTTTGTCTGCGCCGATGGGGTGCCACGCAAGCCTGGCGCATCGCACTCTCGGGATAGAACATAACTTCCCGCCGCTGGCCGAGCGCCGTTACCCCGTCACGTTGCCGACGTTAGCCGTAGTCCCTTCGCATGCCGGCACCTCGCCGGCGCTGCTCATAGCCGACACCGGTCAGGCAATCACAAGTCCTTGAACGCAAACTGTTCCCGGAACATCTCAACTCCAGGTTTGTTTGGAGCCCCAGATGCTATCTGGAGCAGGGCGGAGAAATCCATGGTCAATTCCCGATCGATGCCGGTGGTCACCAGGCGCCCGATCTATCGGGCGCCAATGGCGATCGCCAATGCCTGTTTCATCGGCACGCTGCTGACCGACCTCGCCTATTGGCGGACCGCGGAGATGATGTGGACCGATTTTTCCGCATGGCTGTTGTTAGCCGGTCTGGTGATGGGAGCGCTTGCGGTAATTGCGGCCCTTGTTGATCTCTTCACCGGTCGAATGTTCCCAGTGCGCTGGGTCTATCTGCTCGGCAGCCTGGTAGTTCTTGTCCTTTCGTTCTTCAACGCGCTGGTGCACAGCCGTGATGCCTGGACGTCGGTTGTGCCGACGGGGCTCATCCTCTCCGCAGCGGCCGTGATCGTCTTGCTTCTCGTGTGGCTGCTGCGATGGAGCACGGGCCGCGCTCCCGGGGAGGTGGTCGAATGAGCGCCATGCAGGTTTCCGACAGACACATCCGGCGTGCCGTGGGGTTAGGTCTGCTGTGCGGATCGCTTCTGGCATTGCCTGCCTGTAGCGACGACGACCCAGACCCAAGCGGCCAGGTCGGGCCGAACCCGACACTGCCTGAACCGACGCAATATCTTGTTCCGCCGATGCATGTCGCTTCGATCATTGGCTGGAAACAGGACGAGAAACCAACGGTTGCGAAGGGTTTGCAGATCCAGGCATTCGCCAAGGGATTGAAGCATCCGCGCTCGCTCTACACCTTGCCGAACGGTGACGTTCTGGTGGTCGAGTCCGTGGCGCCGCCCGGCGCCGCTATCAAACGTCCGAAGGACCTGATCATGGGCTGGATCGAGTCCATGGCGACGTCAGGCGGCGGCACCGAGGGAAGCAACCGCATAACCTTGCTGCGCGATACGAACGGCGATGGTGTGCCCGATCTCCAGAACGTCTTCCTCGACCATCTCAATTCGCCCTTCGGCGTGGCTCTGGTCGGCAACGACCTCTATGTGGCCAACACGGATGCCATCGTGCGCTATCCCTACACGCCAGGCGATACCAAGATCACCGCCCCTGGCACCGTGCTTACGCCGCTGCCCGGCGGTCCGATCGATCACCACTGGACCAAGTCTCTCGTCGCCAGCCCGGACGGATCGCTGCTTTATGTCGGGGTCGGCTCCAACAGCAACATCACGGAGAACGGCATCCAGGCGGAGAAGGACCGCGCCGCCATCTGGGAGGTCGACAGGGCGACAGGCCGTTCGCGCATTTTCGCAAGCGGGCTGCGCAATCCCAACGGTTTGAGCTGGGAGCCGCAGAGCGGAGCCCTTTGGGCCGTTATCAACGAGCGCGACGAACTCGGTCCCAATCTGGTTCCCGACTACATGACTTCGGTCAAGGACGGCGCGTTTTATGGCTGGCCATACAGCTACTATGGTCAGCATGTCGATCCGCGGGTGATGCCGCGGCGGCCGGACCTGGTCGCCAAGGCGATCCCCCCAGACTATGCACTGAGTTCTCATGTCGCGCCCCTGGGCCTGGCATTTTACACCGGCACCAATCTGCCCGAATCCTATCGCAACGGCGCGTTTGTCGGCGAACATGGCAGCTGGAACCGAAAGCGCTTCAACGGCTACAAGGTCGTTTTCATACCGTTCAATGGAGGTCATCCCGACGGCAAGCCTCAGGACGTCGTCACCGGTTTCCTTGACAATGACAACAAGGCACATGGGCGGCCCGTGGGCGTTGCTGTCGACAAGGCCGGTGCTTTGTTGATTGCGGACGATGTTGGAAACACCGTCTGGCGCGTGACTGCCGCACCTCGGTAGCCGTTTTCGGATTATGTGCGCAGGCAAGGCGCGTGATGATCTTGGCACGACTTGGTAAAAATCGTACAGTGAAAAGCCATCAAATCAAGCGCTTCTAAATACCTGCCACGCCGATATGGGCGGCGAGTCGGACGGACGAACGGCCATGTCGACAAATCCCGAACCGACCAATGTCGCCACGTCGGTGGACGCCATTCTCGATGAGTTGCAGGACAGCCCTTTCCCGTCGATGCAAGCCGCCATAGCGATCCTGCGGAAGCGGACCGGCACAGAGCGATCGGATGCCGATCTGAAAGGCTTGATCACCAAGAAAGCTGCTGTGCGGGGCATTCAGCTTTTTGACGAGGGCAGTACCGCAAATTGAGCCCAAGGCTGCTCATCTAGGTTTGTTATTGATGGATGTCGCTCGCGACGAAATGCCGGATCGCGATCTGGTCAAAATCAAAGGTGTGCAATGACGCGGGCGCCCAGGTGTTCGGGCATCGCTTATCCTGACTGCCGAACGAAGCGCGTGACCTTGATCGGTCAGCGTAGGAGCCGCTGTGGAATTTCCACCACATTCTCCGATCCGGGCAGCTCAAAGGCCATGGCCAACCGACGCAAGGAGGCCATTTCCACGATCAGCTCTTCGATCGAACGATCCGGCAAACCCGTCTTCACTTTCTGCCTTACCCTTGCTGTGAGTTCATGAACCCGGACAGGCACGAAAAGCGCGCTGTCGTCCAGCAATCTGCTGATTTCGATCACCACATCGGCGTCAATGTCTTTCGGCAATTCCCGCATGGGCGTCACCTTGGTCTCGAAGCGTCCCGAAGGCGATCAGGCATTGCGCCAGAAGGCATGCCGGACGCGGATCGATCTCCAGATTCATAAAACCACCCGCCCGGCGTGTCACGATAAAACATCTGTACGAAAATAACCGAACCGGCTGGCTCGCGTAATCCACACGTCTTGCCCGAAATCGCGGGCTACGGCATCGGCGCATACCGCACACCATGGCTCAATTGCCGTCAGCATCCGGGCGCCTGTCACCTGGTGAACTCGTCATCAAGAATGCGCAACGCCTCTTCGTATTTGGCCGTGGGTGCTCCGATCTGCCGCGATTGCCAGATATTGTCGGTCAGATCAGCCCGTTTTACCGGCAGCGCCAATGGGTTCGATGCAGCCCGCCGCACGAATGTAAAATAGTCCTCGCCGTCTCTGCGCGTCATGGCGTCGACCGCGGCGGCGATCGTCGGTCCAAAGCCCGCCTCTTCAAGCCTGGTCCGGCTCCAGCCTTCGCCTTTTTCCAGAACGTCGTGCAGATAGGCGACGACTTTCTGGTCCATCGTCTCGACAGCGTCGACCACCCGACGGCAATGATCGATATAGGGGCCTCCTGTCTTGTCGTGCTGCGATGCATGGGCCTGCTCCGCAATCTTGGCCGCCCGATAGAAAATACTCATCGCATCCATCTCCGCCTTGCCCCCGCGAGCCGCAGCCTTCAGGCACTAATACCGCTCCCTGGTTTCGCGGTGCGGCAAGTCCATGCGGCAGCAAAACGCCGGCCGCCGGCGTCGGTTCCTGTCCTTTTGCAGGAGCGAGTTCCCGCACGGGACGCTCGTCGGTTCCGAGCGCCATGGCATCGAGGCCGCTTCCGTTGACGGAGCCGGCGGAAATAGAGGGTATCGATCGCGCTTCGGTTTCGACGAAGCAATGGGCAGAAAAAGACTTCTTTTTGCGATCCGGCCCGAATGCTCTCTTGCGGACCTTAAAACACGCAAGGCTCGCTTGGGAGGCGACGCCCAAACAAGAGCGGCTGCCAAAACAAGAGCCGGCATTCGCCGCTAGAATGAGGCCGATGCCGGCAACAGCCATAGGGGAACCACGACAATGAAGACATTTCGAAACTGCCTGGTGAGCGCGGTCGGCGCAGGCTTGCTGGGCCTGGGGCTCGCCGCTCCTGCCAACGCCGGCGCCATCCGTCTTGGCATGACGACCTGGGTGGGCTACGGGCCGCTGTTTCTTGCCCGCGACCTTGGTTACTTCAAGGAGGCCGGCGTCGATGTCGACCTGAAGGTCATAGAAGAATCAGCGCTTTACATGGCGGCGGTCGCCGGTGGTGATCTCGATGGCGCCGCCTCCACGGTCGACGAGCTGATGAAGTACCGCTCGGACGATCTCTGTTTCAAATACGTCCTGGCGCTCGACGACAGCCACGGCGGTGATGGTGTCGTCACGCAGCCCGACGTCAAGTCGCTCAAGGATCTGAGGGGCCAGCAGGTGGCCTTGAACGAGGGCTCCGTTTCCGAATTCTGGTTCAATGTGCTCTTGAAAAAGGAAGGCATGACCGAGGACGACGTCACCATCACCAACATGACCGCCGATGACGCGGCGACCGCCTTCATCGCCGGCCAGGTTCCCGCCGCCGTGACGTGGGAGCCGCACCTCACCGAAGTCCGTAAGGGCGGCAAGGGAAAGGTGCTGATCGATTCGACGACCACCCCTGGCCTGATCGTGGATGTGATCGCCCTCAAATGCGATCTCATCGAAAAGCATCCCGAGGACGTAAAGGCCCTCGTCAAGGGCTATTACAAGGCGGTCGAGTACATAAAGACCAATCCGGAAAAAGCCTATGAGATCATGGCCAAGGGCATTGGCGGCTATCTTGAAAAGCCCGAGGATTTCGCGGCCGGCGCCAAGGGCGTGCGCTATTATGACCGCGACCGTAACCTGGAATTCTTCGGCACGCCGCAGAAGAGCGAGGCGTCCGAACTGGTGAACTTCGCGCAGGACATCTGGGGCAAGGCCGGCAAGCTCAAGATGACGATCGACGCGAAAACCATCCTCGACACCGATTTCATCAGGGAACAGTGAGCCTTCGAGAAACCGGGGTCGGTCCGCCTGGACCGCCCCCGATTTCCCGGCAGGCCCGAGCTTCGCGCTTCAGAACATCAACGGAGGCCATCCCATGGCACAAAGGCGGACGGCGTGGACACGCCTGACGACCCCATTCGCCAACATTCCAGCCAGCACGGCAACAACACTCGCGCTGGTGATGTGGGTGGTCGTGATCGGCGGCTGGGCCCTGCTGTCCTATGGCCGCGTCGTGCCGAACATGTTCCTGCCGACGCCTGGAACCGTGCTGCAGACGACCTATCGCATGTCTCTGGACGGCAGCCTTTTTTACCACACTTTGACCAGTGCCAAGGTGGTGATCCTGGGCTTCATCGTCTCCTCGCTGATCTCGGTGCCGCTGGGATTGTGGATGGGGACATACCGGGTGGTGCAGGCGCCGCTGGAGCCGTTGGTCAATTTCATCCGCTACCTGCCCGTGACCTCCTTCGTGCCCCTGTTCATCCTTTGGATCGGCATCGGGATCGAACAGCGCATAGCGGTCATATTCTTCGGCACCTTTTTCCAGCAGCTGGTGATGATTTCCGACTGTGCGCGCAGTGTGTCCAGGGACCTGGTCAACGCATCCTACACTCTGGGCACCAAGCGCAGCGAAGCCGTGTGGCACGTCATTTTCCCGGCCGCGCTTCCAGCCATCCTCGACACGCTTCGCGTCACCATGGGCTGGGCCTGGACCTATCTGGTCGTGGCCGAGCTCGTCGCCGCGTCCAGCGGTCTCGGTTATATCAGCCTGAAGGCGATGCGAGGCTTCCAGGTCGATGTGATTTTCATGGCGATCGCCGCGATTGGGCTTCTGGGCCTTGTCACCGACACGGCGTTCCGCATTATCCGGGCGAGGGTCGCGCCATGGGCATCCTGATGTTGAACGCAACCTCGCAAACCGCGGTCGGATCAAGGGTAGCAATGAGCGAGACCATCAAGGCGAATGATCTGGCCGGCTCGGCCGCGACGACCGGCGATCCGCGCTCGACCGGCACGACGATGTCAATCGAGGACGTGACATTGCGTTACGGCGACGCCAACGGCGTGCTGGCACTGGACGATGTGTCGCTGAAGGTGGCCAAGAACGAATTCTGTGTGATCGTCGGCCCTTCGGGATGCGGCAAATCCAGCCTGCTCTACCTTGCGGCCGGCCTCAATGACGCGACTTCGGGCAGCATCAAGGTCGATGGCCGCGAAGTGATCGAACCCGGTCCCGACAGAGGCATGGTGTTCCAGAGCTACACCTTGTTTCCCTGGCTCACGGTGCGTGCCAACATCGAATATGGGCCCAAGCGCAAGGGCCTGCCGGCGGGGCGGCGCAAGCAGATCGTCGACCAGTATCTAGACGAAGTCGGCCTCGCGCCCTTTGCCGACCACTACCCCGCCCAGCTTTCCGGCGGCATGAAGCAACGCGTCGCGATCGCACGCGCCCTTGCCAACGATCCGGCCGTTCTGTTGATGGACGAGCCCTTCGGCGCTCTCGACAGCCAGACGCGCGGCACCATGCAGAAACTGCTTTTGCGCGTCTGGGAGCGGCAGCAAAAGACGGTGCTGTTCGTTACCCACGATATTGACGAGGCGCTCGTCCTGGGCGATCGCGTCTTGGTGATGACGGCCAGGCCCGGCAAGATCAAGGCCGAGATCAAGGTCGACATCCCCAGGCCGCGCTCTATGGACGTGATCCTCGAACCCGAGTTCATCGCGCTCAAGCGGCGCATCCTTGGCCTTTTGCACGACGAGATCGACGAGGATCATTGATGCACGTCGCCCAAACGCATGCCCACGGGCTCGACCCGAGGGTCTGCGGCGGTTTTTGGGAAAACAGCGTGCTACCAAACGTCGAGCGGACCCATTCGAAAGGCGGGGCGGATCCCTACCTTTCGCCGTGATGCGCCGAGCCCAGGATCATCTCCGAGGCCTTCTGTCCGATCATCATGCTTGGCGCATTCGTGTTGCCGCCGATCAGCTTCGGCATGACTGACGCATCCGCGACCCGGAGCCCAGCCACGCCTCGCACTTTCAGCGTCGCCGGATCGACGACCGCCATCGCGTCCGTCCCCATCTTGCAGGTCCCGACGGGGTGGTAGACGGTCAACGCTTCGGCGCGCAGATAAGCGAGGATCTCGTCGTCGCTGCGGATATTCTTGCCCGGAAGCATTTCCTTTCCACGCACCGGATCGAACTCGGATGCGGCGAGGATCTTGCGCGCGATCTTGATGCCTTCGACAAGCACCATGGCGTCGTGTTCATCGGCGAAGAAGCGGTGGTCGATGAGAACATCGCGGCGAGAACTGTCCCGTGACAATCTGATCTCACCCACGCTTTTCGGTCTGAGCACGCAGGTATGAATGGCGTAGCCGTGGCCATATTCGATGAGCCTGCCGCGATGGCTGCGATAGCCCGGCACGAAGTGGAACTGAATGTCGGGCAGGCCGTTCGCATGCCTGGTTCTCGCAAAGCCACCAGCCTCAACATAATTGGTGGTGAGCATCCCCTTTCGCCGCGCGAAATACTGGAAGGGCGCTGCCATGATGCGGGGCAGGTTGGCAAGCGACAGGCCGAGCGTCCTGGTGCTCCTGGAGCGCACGGTGATCATGCCGTCGACATGGTCCTGCAGGTTCTTGCCGACACCCGGCAGGTTGAGAACCGGCGTGATGCCGATTTGCCGCAGCTCGTACGCGGGGCCGATGCCGGACGCCATCAGGATCTTGGGCGAGTTGATGGCCCCGGCGCAGAGTACGATCTCGCGGCTGGCCGCGAATATTTTTTGCTGGCCATCATGGCGCACGCGCAGTCCAGTCGCGCGCCCTTCGGCGATGACAAGGTCGATCACCTCGCATGCGCTGAGCAGCGTCAGGTTCCTGCGATCGAGGACCGGACGCATGAAAGCGGTGAAGCTGCTGAAGCGCTCGCCCCGATTCTGCGTGACGTTGTAGATCCCGACGCCGAACTGGCTCTCTGCATTGAAGTCTTCGTTGGCGGGCAGGCCGGCACGTTCGCCAGCCCTGACGAACACCCCGGAGAGCACGTTCGGATCACGCGGATTGTCGACCATAAGCTCGCCGTCCGTGCCGTGATAGCGCGGGTCCTGGGCGATTAGGTTGCGCTCCAGCTTCCTGAACACAGGCAGCACGTCGCTGTAGGCCCAGCCGGCGCAGCCGAGCGCTGCCCATTCGTCATAGTCCTCCGCGGCGCCGCGAATATAGACCATCGAGTTGATCGAACTCGATCCGCCCAGCGTCTTGCCCCGGTTGACCGGAATGCTGCGGTTGTTGAGATGGGGCTGTGGCACGCCGACGAAACAATAGTCGTAATTCGGGTTGCCATAGAGCGACAGAATGCCTGCCGGCACCCTTACCCGCGGGCTGTTATCACTGCCGCCGGCCTCTATCAGGCACACCCTGACCGACGGATCGGCGCTCAGCCGATTGGCCACCACGCAGCCCGCCGACCCCGCGCCGACGACGATGTAATCATAGCTCTCGGTCTTCATGCCAGCCCCTCGAGGATGCCGGCGCTCGAGGCATTGCGGAACGGGCCGCTGCGGTAGCGCATCCTGTTCCGCAACCAGTTCCGTGCCGACACATGCCCGGCTTCGCCCGCCACATCGTGCGGCGCTGCGGGTCCGACCGCTGAAACTGTAGATGCGTCTATCGGCGTGAGAAATTCGGAAATGGTTACGCGTGACTTCGGAGATTCGTTATGGGCGCCCACCGGCACGTGCTGCTACTTGTGAGCGCCAATAACGAGACGACCGGATGACGCGCGGCCTGTCTGGAATACGGTGAAATGGATCACCCGGGGCTGCATCCGCCAGCCGCCGGAAATCGGTTTCATCCGTGCGGCGGGAGCTGTCGAATGGTCAGAAGAGGACTGGGCATGTCGGTTGAGACGATAGACACGCTTGTCGTTGGCGGCGGCCAGGCGGGGGTGGCCATGAGCGAGCACCTGAGCAAGTGCGGAGTGCCTCATCTCGTCCTCGAACGTGGTCGCATCGCCGAGCGCTGGCGCACGCAGCGATGGGACTCCCTGGTTGCCAACGGCCCGGCCTGGCACGATCGCTTCCCAGGCATGGAGTTTCCGCGGACGGCCCCCGACGGCTTTCCCTCCAAGGACGAGGTCGCCGACTATTTTGTCGCTTACGCCAAGCAGATCGATGCGCCGATCCGCAGCGGCGTGGAAGTCAAACTCGTGCAAAGAAATGTCGGTCGGCCCGGCTTCCGCGTCGAGACGTCCGATGGCGTGATCGACGCCAACAGCGTCGTTGCCGCCACCGGACCGTTCCAGATCCCCGTCATTCCGCCTGTTGTCCCTGAGGAGGCTGGCATCCTGCAAATCCATTCCAGCGCGTACCGCAATCCCGCGAAATTGCCAAAGGGCGGTGTGCTGGTGGTCGGAGCGGGATCATCGGGCGTGCAGATCGCGGACGAGCTCCAGCGCGCGGGAAGGCGCGTCTATCTTTCGGTCGGCCCGCATGACCGCCCGCCGCGGGCCTATCGCGGGCGCGACTTCTGTTGGTGGCTGGGCGTTCTCGGCAAATGGGACCTCGAAACCCCAGGACCCGGCACGGAACATGTCACGATCGCGGTGAGCGGCGCGCGCGGCGGTGAAACGATCGATTTCCGCCGGCTGGCGGCGCAGGGGCTTACCTTGGTCGGCATGACTAGGACCTACCAGGACGGGCTGATGAGCTTCGCGCCTGATCTTGCGAAAAACATCGCTCGCGGCGACGCCAGCCTGATGTCACTGCTGGATGAAGCCGACGCCTATGTCGCGCGCAACGGTCTGGACCTTCCGGAAGAGCCCGCTGCCCGCCGGATCGAACCGGATCCGGAATGCATGACCAATCCGATCGGCGAACTGCACTTGGCCAAGGCTGGGATAGCGGCGATCATCTGGGCGACGGGCTTTGCCGCCGACTATAGCTGGCTGAAGGTCGACGCCTTTGACGAGAAGGGCCGGCCCAGGCACCACCGCGGCGTCTCGATCGAGCCAGGAATCTATTTCCTGGGGCTGCCCTGGCAGTCGCGAAGAGGTTCCAGCTTCATCTGGGGCGTATGGCACGACGCCAAGCACGTGGCTGACCGCATTTCGACGCAGCGCAAATATCTGGCCTACCATGCCGCCGCGAAGCGCGAGGCCGTGGACGCCTGACCAAAGCCGACGACAGCTGCGAGCCCGACCTGATGGAGACCAACATGGCGCATACGCGAATTCGCACCTTCAATACCAAGGATACCTATCCCGAGCAGAAGCTCGACAACGATCTGTGCCAGGCGGTCATCACGCGGGGCGGCCGCACGATCTATCTGCGCGGCCAGTGTCCGCAGGATCTCGACACCGCCAACACCATCGAGAGCCACGATCCGGTCGATCAGACCCACAAGGTCATGCAGAACATCAAGCAGCTCATCGAGGAATGCGGCGGGACGATGGAGCATCTGGTGAAGGTGGTGATCTACCTGACTGATGTGCGCCATCGCGAAGCCGTCTACCGGACGATGGGCGAATACATCAAAGGCGTGCATCCGGTTTCGACCGGCCTCGTCGTGTCGGCCCTGGCGCGGCCGGAATGGCTGGTCGAGATCGACGGCACGGCCGTAATTCCGGACTGAGCGCCATGACCTTCTCCATCGTCGCACGGTGCCGGCGCACCGGTATGTTCGGAGTGGCGGTATCCTCGTCATCCCCCGCGGTCGCGGCCCGCTGCGCCTATGCGCAGGGGGGCGTCGGCGCCGTTGCCAGCCAGAATGTCACGGACCCGACGCTCGGGCCACGGGCGCTGGAGCTGATGGCGCGGGGCGCCTCCGCCACTGAGGCCGTCGCGATCCTGAAGCGTACGGCCGCTTTCAGCGAATACCGGCAGGTTCTGGCGGTCGACAAGGCCGGCGGCAGCGCACTCCATTCAGGACCGAAAGCGCTTGGCATCTGGGGCGAGGCACGCGGCGAGGACGTCGCCTGCGGCGGCAACCTGCTTGCCAGCGATAGGGTTCCGCAAGCCATGGTGGACGCCTTTCTCGCCTCCGAAGGCGATCTCGGCGACCGGCTGATCGCCACCATGCGAGCGGCGCTCGAGGCCGGCGGCGAGGCGGGGCCTGTCCGCTCCGCCGGCATGAAGCTGGTACGCGATGTGTCATGGCCCGTCGCCGACCTGCGTTGCGACTGGACCGAAGGGTGTCCGATCGAGCAGCTGGCAAGGCTGTGGGACATCTATAAGCCCCAGCTCGATGCTTATGTCACGCGCGCCCTCAACCCGTCCGGTGCGCCAAGCTACGGCGTTCCCGGTGACGAGTAGTTCGACAATCTGGAGCCGGCATGAGCGAACTCAGTCATAAGGATTGGATCGGCAAAGCCTCGGCTATCCGTTTTCGCGACAGGGCCTTCATCGACGGCAAGGCAATGCCCGCGCGCTCCGGCCGAACCTTCGCCAGCGTCAATCCGGCCACGGGAGCAACGCTCGCCGAGGTGGCTTCCTGCGGCGAAGAGGACATCGACCTTGCCGTCGCTGCGGCGCGCCGCAGCTTCGAAGCCGGCGTCTGGTCGCGAGCGAGCCCCCAGCATCGCAAGCAAGTGCTGCTGCGGCTGGCGGAATTGCTGCGCGAGCACCTGCAGGAACTGGCGCTGCTGGAATCGCTGGATATGGGCAAGCTTGTCAAGGACGCCGCGACCATCGACGTGCCGGGATCGGCGGCGATCTTCCAGTGGTATGCAGAAGCGATAGACAAGATCTATGACGAGGTGGCGCCGACGGGCCGGGGTGACCTCGCTTTGGTACGGCGGGAGTCGCTTGGGGTCGTGGGCGCCGTCGTGCCATGGA
Organism: Mesorhizobium sp. B2-3-13; assembly: GCF_006442195.1. NCBI lineage: Bacteria > Pseudomonadati > Pseudomonadota > Alphaproteobacteria > Hyphomicrobiales > Phyllobacteriaceae > Mesorhizobium > Mesorhizobium sp. B2-3-13. The sequence continues at coordinate 194,315 of NZ_VFVQ01000005.1, read as the reverse complement.
ACTTTCCGCTCGACATGGCGACCTGGAAATGCGCGCCCGCGCTGGCCGCGGGCAATTCGGTGGTGCTGAAACCCGCCGAGCAGTCGCCTTTCTCGGCACTCAGGCTGGCCGAGCTCGCCATGGAGGCGGGCTTGCCGGCGGGCGTCTTGAATGTGGTGCCCGGCCTCGGCGAGACGGCCGGCCAGGCACTTGGCCGCCATACGGACGTGGATTGCCTTGCCTTCACCGGATCGACCGCTGTCGGCAAGATGTTCCTGCAATATTCCGGCCAGTCGAACATGAAGCAGGTCTGGCTGGAGACCGGTGGCAAGAGCCCCAATCTGGTGTTCGCCGATTGCGGCGATCTGGATGCGGCCGCCGACATGGCCGCCTTCGGCATCTTCTTCAACCAGGGGCAGGTATGCTCGGCCAATTCCCGGCTTCTGGTGGAGCGCGGCATCAAGGATGCGCTGGTCGAGAAACTGGTGCGGCGGGCAGCGGCGACCCAGCCCGGCGATCCGCTCGACCCAGCATCCAGGATGGGTGCGATGGTGGACGCGCGCCACGCCGCGACCGTCATGCGTTTCATCGATGGCGGCAAGAAATCGGCACGGCTGGTGACTGGTGGCGACCGGGTCGCCTTCGACGGGCGCGGCAGTTTTGTGCAGCCCACGATCTTCGATGACGTCTCGCCCGACGACCCGCTTGCCCGCGACGACATATTCGGTCCGGTCCTGTCGGTGATCGCCTTCGACACCGAAGACGAAGCGCTTCGCATCGCCAACGACAGCGTCTACGGCCTGGCCGCATCGCTGTGGACCGACAGCCTGTCGCGGGCGCATCGCCTCGCGGAAAGACTGCGCGTGGGCACGGTTTCCGTGAATACGGTCGACGCGCTGAGCCCGATGAATCCCTTTGGCGGTTTCAAGCAGTCCGGCTTCGGACGCGACCTGTCGCGGCATGCGCTCGACAAATACACCGCGCTGAAGACCACCTGGATCAAGTATAGAGAAGCGGCCGCGACTTGATCACCGGCTGCAAACCGGCAACATAGCCACCATGCCGCTCCGCTTCACGCTCAGACAACTTGAATATTTCGTCGCCGTTGGCGAAGCGGGTTCGATCGCCAAGGCGGCCGAGCAGGTGAATGTCTCGCCGCCGTCGATCTCGGCGTCAATCGCTCAGCTCGAAGCCGAGTTCGGCGTCCAGCTTTTCGTGCGCAAGCATTCGCATGCGCTGGCGCTGACCGCAGGCGGGCGCCTGTTCCTCAAGGAAGCCGCGCGCCTGCTCAACGACGCGGACGCGCTGCACGACATTGCCGGCGATATCGCCGAAAAGGTGCGCGGACCGCTGGCGATCGGCTGCCTGCTCACTTTCGCGCAGATCGTGCTGCCGGCGCTGCGCAAGAAATTCGAGGATGCCTATCCCGATGTGCGCGTCCGGCAATTCGAGCGCAACCAGGGGCAACTGTTCGAGATGCTGCAGCGTGGCGAGATAGATGCCGCGCTGACCTACGATCTGGAACTGTCGCAGGACATGACCTTCGAGCCGCTGATGCAGTTGCCGGCCTATGTGATGTTACCGGCCGCGCATCGCCTGGCGGCGAGGGCAGGCATCACGCCCGAGGAGCTGGTCGATGAGCCGATGGTGCTGCTTGATCTGCCCTACAGCAGGGAATATTTCCTGTCGGCTTTCCAGCCCAGGGGCCTGCGGCCCAAGATCGTCGAGCGCACCGGCGACATCGCCGTGATGCGCTCGATGGTCGCTAACGGCTTCGGCTACGGCATCGCCAATATGCGGCCGCTCAACACCATGTCGCCGGACGGCAAATTGCTTGTCTTCGTGCCTCTGCTGGGGGACCTCAGGCCGCTCACGATAGGAATTGCCTTGCCGAACGCAGATCATCGCACGCTGACGGTACAGGCGTTCATCGACCACTGTCGTCGGTTCGTCGTCGAGCAGGGCGTCTTCGGAACCGAACGCATCGTGAAGTGAGGGCTGCCGTGCGGATCACGACAGCCAGCCGTCCGTGAGCCGTTCGAGCAATCTGTCCAGCATCCCGTCGCAACGCCGCAGCTGTTCGACGCTGACAAATTCATCCGGCTTGTGTCCCTGCGCCATCGAGCCAGGTCCGCAGACCACGGCAGGCGTGCCGAGATCGCGGCTGAACAATCCGCCTTCCGTGCCGAACGCGACTTTCATCGTGTCATTGGCGCCGGTCAACGATTTGACGAAGGCCACCGCCTCCGATGCGGCCGGCGTGTCGAGGCCCGGATAGGTGTTGGTGATCTCGATTTCGATTGCGGCCTCGGCCGCGATCGAAACGGCGTCCTCAGCAATGCGTGCCGCGGCGTCGCGCAGCCTGTCCAGAATGCCGGCGGCATCGTCGGCGGCAATGTTGCGGATCTCGAAATCGACCTGGCAGAGGTTGGGCACGATGTTGAGCGCGACGCCGGCATCGATCTTGCCGACATGAACCGTCGTGTAGGGGATGTCGTAGTCCCCGTCGCGGGCGCCGTCGCGGGCCAATCGTTCCTGTTCGTCACGCAAGGAACGCACGAAATCGCAGCCGAGGTGGATGGCATTGAGCGCCAGTGGGGCGAGCGCCGAATGGCCTTCGCGTCCCCTGCAGACGGCGCGAGCGGCAAGCTTGCCCTTGTGCCCGGTCGCCACCTGCATGTTGGTCGGCTCGCCGACGATGCACAGCCGCGGGCGTTGCGGCGCCGCGCTCAGCATTTCGATCAGGTCGCGCACGCCCAGGCAGCCGACCTCCTCGTCATAGGAGAGCGCCAGATGCAACGGCGTCCGAAGCGCCATCTTGGAAGCCCTGATGCAGGCGGCGAGCGCGGAGGCCACAAAACCCTTCATGTCCGCCGCGCCGCGTCCGTAAAGCTTGCCGTCGCGCTCGGTCATTTCGAAAGGCGGCAGCGTCCAGTTCTGGCCGTCGATGGGGACGACATCGGTGTGGCCGGACAGCATGACACCGGGCCTGCCGGCCGGGCCGATGGTGGCAAAGAGGTTGGCCTTGTGCCCGTCCGCGCTGTGGACGATCTGGCAGGCAACGCCGCTCGCCTCGAGCAAGTCGGCCGCATAGCCGATCAGGTCGAGGTTGGAGTCGCGGCTCACCGTCGGGAAAGCGATCAGCCGTTCGAAGATCCTGATAGTGTCCATTTCCTGTCTCCCGGTAGGGTCCTGGCTGTCTAGCATCATGCCGCCGATGCTCTGAAGTCGCATTTCGCTCAGCCCCGGTTCAACACAGACTAATCCGCCCCAGTGCCGCGATTAGGCGCGTCCTAATCGGCACAGAAGAAATCCGTAGTTTTCCCGCGCCGGCTCCAATTTATGAGTAGTTTCGGCAGCACCGGGAGTGCCGAGCCGGCCCGGAGGAAACACCATGCGCGACCCACGCTACGACATCCTGTTCGAGCCGATGAAGATAGGCCCGGTGACGGCCAAGAACCGCTTCTATCAGGTTCCGCACTGCAATGGCGGCGGCTATCGCGATCCGTCCGCCGCGGCAGAGATGCGCCGCGTCAAGTCCGAAGGGGGCTGGGGTGTCATCTTCACCGAGCAGACGGAAATGCACCACACTTCCGAGATCACGCCCTTCATCGAACTGCGGCTATGGGATGACGCCGACATCCCGGCTTTGGCCAAGATGGCCCGGGCCATGCACGAGCACGGCGCGTTGGCTGGCATCCAGCTCGCCTATTCCGGGATCAACGGTCCCAACCTCTACAGCAAGGAGGTGCCGCGCGGCCCATCGGCGTTGCCGATCCGCACCTTCACCAACGATCCGGTTCAGGCGCGCGCCATGGACAAGCAGGATATTCGCGATTTGCGCCGCTGGCACCGCAATGCCTTCAAACGTGCGAAGCAGGCGGGTTTCGACCTGGTATGCCTCTATGGCGCGCACGGCTTCGGCATCATCCAGCAGTTCCTGTCAACCGCCACCAACCAGCGCGTCGACGAATATGGCGGCTCGCTGGAAAACCGTTCGCGGCTGATGCGCGAGCTGATCGAAGAAGGGCGCGACGCGATCGGCGACACGTGCGGCCTGACGCTCAGGCTGTCGCTGGACGAGATGATCGGCGAACTCGGCTTCGCCAATTCGGAAGTCCGCGACATGATCGAGATGCATGCCGAACTGCCCGACCTGTGGGATCTCGCGCACGGCGCCTGGGAGGATTGCTCGGGCCCGTCGCGTTTCAAGGACGAGGCGGCGCAGGAAAGCCTGGTGTCGGGCATCAAGAAGCTCACCTCGAAGCCGGTCGTCGGCGTCGGCCGCTTCACTTCGCCTGACGTGATGGTCAGGATGATCAGGTCGGGAACGCTCGACTTCATCGGCTGCGCCCGTCCGTCGATCGCCGATCCCTTCCTGCCGAAGAAGGTCGAGGAGGGCCGCATCGAGGACATCCGCGAATGTATCGGCTGCAACATCTGCATCACCGGCGACATGACCATGTCGATCTCGCGCTGCACGCAGAACCCGACCTTCATGGAGGAATGGCGCAAGGGCTGGCATCCGGAGCGCATGCAGGCCAAGGGCGACAGCGACAGCGTGCTAATCGTCGGCGCCGGGCCTGCCGGACTGGAGGCTGCCCGTGCGCTTGGCCTGCGCGGCTATAAAGTGGCCATCGCGGAAGCCGGCACCGAACTCGGCGGGCGTGTGGCGCGCGAAAGCAAACTTCCAGGCCTGTCGGCCTGGGGCAGGGTGCGCGACTATCGGCAGTATCAGCTCGGCCAGATGCCTGATGTCGACATCTATTTCGAAAGCCGGCTGGCGGCGGATGACATCCTGTCCTTCGGCTTCCAGAACATCGCCATCGCCACCGGATCGACCTGGCGCCGTGATGGCGTCGCGCGTGCCCATGTCGTGCCGATGCCGATCGACGCCGCGATGCCGGTCCTTACGCCCGACGATCTGATGGCCGGCAAGGTTCCAGATGGCAACGTCGTGCTGTTCGATGACGACCACTATTACATGGGCGGCGTTCTCGCCGAGCTGATGGCGCGTCGGGGAACGAAGGTGATCTTGGTGACGCCATCGGCCTATGTCTCGGACTGGACCCGCAACACGCTGGAGCAAGGGGCCATTCACCGCCGCCTGGCTGAACTCGGGGTCGATATCGTGCTCAACAGGACCGTCACGAGTATCGCTTCGGGCGGTGTCGTGACGGCTTGCGTCTACACCGGCGCGAAACAGGATCTGACGGCCGATGCCGTCGTACTTGTCACGTCGCGCAATCAGGACGACGCCGTTTGGCGCAACCTCAAGGCCCGGGAAAGCGAGTGGGCCGACGCCGGCATCCGTTCGGTCAAAGTCATCGGCGATGCCGAAGCACCGGGACCCATCGCCTGGGCAACTTATGCCGGCCATCGCTTCGCTCGCGAGCTGGACGAACCCGACATCGGCGACGCCTTGCCGTTTCGGCGGGAAGTCGCCGCACTGGCGGCGGAATAGAACGCCAGGGGCGCGGCAGATCAGACCGCCCGCCCTTCCTGGTCGAAGAAATGCGAGGTTCGGCCCGCAGGCCGACCTCGGCGCCGGTTTCGAGCGCCGATCCTTGATTGGGGACGACGAGGCAGGTCTGGCCCCCTTCCAACTCGACATGGAGGAGCGTGACGGGGCCGGGTATTCGGCGAGCCTTACCTATGGCCGCCGCGATCCTGTTCCTGTGCTCCGACGCCGCGAGCTTCGTCTATGGCGCGGCGCTCGACGTCGATGGCGGTTCGATGTTCGCTGACCGGCAGGGCAGCGGCTCCGGCGATGCTCGCTGACCCTTCTCGCCATTATAGTGTCAATCGACCGGACGGTCCGCGGCCGAACGCCGTCTATCAATCCACAAGGCAAGCAAGGTGCAGGCCGCGCCCGAGAGCAGGTAGGCGCCCGCCGCGATGAGGCCGAAATTGCCGGCCAGCAGCAGAGCTGCGAGCGGCGCGAAGCCGGCGCCGAACATCCACGCGAGATCCGAGGTTATCGCCGAGCCGGTATAGCGATGGTGTCGCGAAAAGCTCGATGCGACGACGCCTGACGACTGCCCGAAGCTCAACCCCAGCAGGATGAAGCCCAGCACCATGAACAGGATCTCGCCAACGGTACCGCCATCCAGAAGCTGCGGGGCAAAGCCGCTGAACGTCGCGATGGCGATCGCCGAACCGCCGAGCAGCGCACGGCGTCCGACACGATCGGCAAGTGGGCCAGACGCGACGATGGCGGCGATGCCGAACAGCGCGCTCACCGCCTCGATCGCCAGGAAGCGTGCCGGTCCCTCATTGGTGAACAGGAATACCCAGGAGAGCGGAAACACCGTCACCATGTGAAACAGGGCGAAGCTCGCCAGCGGCGCGAATGCGCCGACGATGACGTTGCGGCCTTCGGCCCTGATCGTGTCCCTTATGCGCGTCGGCTGCAGGTCGCCGCTCTCGTACAGTTTCGAGAATTCGGGCGTCACCACAATGCGCAGCCTGGCGAACAGGGCCACGACATTGATGGCGAAGGCGACGAAGAAGGGATAGCGCCAGCCCCAGGCAAGGAAGTCGTCGGCCGACAGATTGGCCACGAAGAAGGCGAAGAGGGCGCTGGCCACGATGAGGCCGATCGGCGCGCCCAGTTGCGGGATCATGGCGTAGAAGCCGCGCCGGTTCCGCGGCGCGTTCAGCGCCAGCAGCGAGGGCAGGCCGTCCCACGTCCCGCCAAGCGCCACGCCCTGCCCGATGCGGGCCAGCGCCAGAAGCCAGATCGCAAGCACGCCGATATCGCCATAGGCGGGAAGGAACGCGATGGCGACGGTCGAGGTGCCGAGCAGGAACAGCGCGATCGTCAGTTTCGCACCGCGACCGTAGGCGCGGTCGACGGCCATGAACAGAACGGAACCGAATGGACGGGCGATGAAGGCCAGCGCGAAGATGGCGAAGGAGTACAGCGTTCCGACGAGCGGATCATGCGTTGGAAACACCAGCTTGGGGAACACGATGACGGACGCGATCGCATAGACGAAAAAGTCGAAGAATTCCGACGTCCTGCCGACGATCACGCCGACCGCGATATCGCCCGCGCTGACCTGGCCGTGGTCCGAGCCGATCAGCCCGCTGTCTGTTTCGCCAGTCGAAGTATGAGCCATCTTGTCCGTCGTCACCGCGTGGAATGAAATATTTGGGGCCCAACTGCGGCAATCCCATTGTGCGCTGCACACTGTGCCAGACCCACCCCGGCTGGGCATTGGACAAATTGTCCAATGTCACCACGCCGCCGCCGGCAGTAGCCCTTGATCGATACCGCACTGCAACATCCCAACGCGTTGCGGCGGTGCATCGAGGGCAGCGTCTGATGAAACGATTTGGAGCCTTGCTTCTGCTTCTCCTGGCCGGGCTGTTGAGCGGCTGCGATATGGTCGTGCTCGCGCCGGCGGGCGATGTCGCGGCCCAGCAGCGCGACCTGCTGGTGGTCTCGACCCTGCTGATGCTGATCATAATCGTGCCGGTCATGGCGCTGACTGTCTTTTTCGCCTGGCGCTACCGGCAATCCAACGCCTCGGCGACCTATGCGCCGGACTGGGATCATTCGACGAAACTGGAACTGGTGATCTGGGCAGCCCCTCTGCTGATCATCATATGCCTTGGCGCGCTGACCTGGCTCGGCGCCCACCTGCTCGACCCATACCGCCGGATCGACCGGATCGAAGCCGGCCAGCCCGTTACCCAGCTTCACAAGCCGCTCAGGGTCGAGGTCGTGGCGCTCGACTGGAAATGGCTGTTCATCTATCCGGATTACGGCATCGCCGCCGTCAACGAGCTGGCGGCGCCGGTCAACCAGCCGATCGATTTCCGCATCACCTCGTCGGCGGTGATGAATTCCTTCTACATTCCAGCCCTTGCCGGCCAGATCTATGCCATGCCGGGCATGGAGACGAAGCTGCACGCCGTCATCAACCGGCAGGGCACCTATAGCGGTTTTTCCGCCAACTACAGCGGCGCCGGCTTTTCGGGCATGCGCTTCGCTTTCCACGGCCTGTCCGACCAGGCCTTCGACCAGTGGGTGGCACAGACCAGGACCGCGTCGGCGGCGCTTAACCGCGACAGTTACCTCGAACTCGAAAAGCCGAGCGAGAACGAACCGGTCCGGCACTACGCGTCCGTCGATCCCGCCCTTTATGGCGCCATCCTCAATCTGTGCGTCGAGCGCGGCAAGATGTGCATGAACGAGATGATGTCGATCGACGCCAAGGGTGGTCTCGGTCTTGGGGGTGTGCGCAACACCTTGCCGCTGCAATACGACAAGCTCGCCCGGCGCGGCGCGGTGTTCGGAAACGATCCCTCTTATGTCGCCAGCATCTGCACGGCGGAAGAGGCCGCTGCCGTCTCGCGCGCCTCCCGCGATGCCTGGCCGACCTATTGGCCGGCGAAGAACCTGTCCCCGCTTCGCGGGGCGGGACTGCTCCGGCCAGGGACAGACAGCCGTAGCGCCGAGGCGGGTACGCCGACTGTCGGCCTGCTGCGGCGTGAATTGTGAGAGACCGCCGATGCCCGATACGCTGACCAAATTCATCTTCGGCCGCCTCACCTGGGACTCGCTGCCGCTGCACGAACCCATCGTCGTCGCCACCTTCGTCGCGGTGGCGCTCGGCGGAATCGCGCTTCTCGGCGTGATCACCTATTTCAAGCTATGGGGCTACCTCTGGCGCGAATGGTTCACCAGCGTCGACCACAAGAAGATCGGCATCATGTACATGGTGCTGGGCCTGATCATGCTGCTGCGCGGCTTCTCGGACGCAATCATGATGCGCCTCCAGCAGGCCATCGCCTTCAATGGCTCCGAGGGCTACCTGAACTCACATCACTACGACCAGATCTTCACCGCCCACGGCGTCATCATGATCTTCTTCGTGGCGATGCCCTTCGTCACCGGACTGATGAACTTCGTCGTGCCGCTGCAGATCGGCGCGCGCGACGTCTCCTTTCCGTTCCTCAACAATTTCTCGTTCTGGATGACAGTCGGCGGCGCCATTCTGGTCATGGCCTCGCTGTTCGTCGGCGAATTCGCCCGCACCGGCTGGCTTGCCTATCCGCCGCTCTCCGGCATCGGCTACAGTCCCGATGTCGGCGTCGACTACTATATCTGGGCGCTGCAGGTGGCCGGCGTCGGCACGACGCTGTCAGGCATCAACCTGATCTGCACGATCATCAAGATGCGCGCGCCCGGCATGACGATGATGCGCATGCCGGTCTTCACCTGGACGTCGCTCTGCACCAACGTGCTGATCGTCGCCTCCTTCCCGGTACTGACGGCGGTGCTCTCGCTGCTGGCGCTCGACCGCTATGTCGGCACCAACTTCTTCACCAACGACTTCGGCGGCAACCCGATGATGTATGTGAACCTCATCTGGATATGGGGTCATCCGGAAGTCTACATCCTCATCCTGCCGCTGTTCGGCGTCTTTTCCGAGGTCACCTCGACCTTCTCCGGCAAACGCCTGTTCGGCTACACCTCGATGGTCTACGCCACGGTGGTCATCACCATCCTGTCGTACCTCGTGTGGCTGCACCACTTCTTCACAATGGGCTCCGGCGCTAGCGTCAATTCCTTCTTCGGCATCACGACGATGATCATCTCGATCCCGACCGGAGCGAAGATCTTCAACTGGCTGTTCACAATGTACCGGGGCCGTATCCGCTTCGAACTGCCGATGATGTGGACGGTGGCCTTCATGCTCACCTTCACCGTCGGCGGCATGACCGGCGTGCTGCTTGCCGTGCCGCCGGCGGATTTCGTCCTGCACAACAGCCTGTTCCTGATCGCCCACTTCCACAATGTCATCATCGGTGGCGTGCTGTTCGGCCTGTTCGCCGGCATTGCCTACTGGTGGCCCAAGGCCTTCGGGTTCAAGCTCGATCCGTTCTGGGGCAAGGTCTCGTTCTGGTGCTGGGTGGTCGGCTTCTGGTTCGCCTTCATGCCGCTCTACATCCTCGGCCTGATGGGCGTGACGCGCCGCATGCGGGTGTTCGACGATCCCTCGCTGCAGATATGGTTCGTCATCGCCGCGTTCGGCGCGGTGCTGATCGCCTGCGGCATCGCCGCCTTCCTGATCCAGATCTTCGTCTCCATCCGCAGGCGCGAGGCGCTTGCCGATACGACCGGCGATCCCTGGGACGGCCGCACGCTCGAATGGTCGACCTCCTCGCCGCCGCCTGCCTACAATTTCGCTTTCATGCCGGTCATTCGCGACAACGATGCCTGGTATGACATGAAGCAGGCCGGCTACATCAGGCCGCTTGCCGGCTTCAAGCCGATCCACATGCCAAGCAATACCGGCACCGGCATCATCCTGGCCGCCTTCAGTGTCGCGCTCGGCTTCGGCCTGATCTGGTACATCTGGTGGCTGGCGGCGCTGAGCTTCGTCTGCCTCATCGCCACCGCGATCGGCCACACCTTCAACTATCACCGCGACTTCCACATTCCGGCGTCCGAAGTCACGCAGACGGAGGAGGCGAGGACGACGCTCCTCGCCGCTCAAGGCTAAGGGTTTGAGCATGACATTGACGGCAATCACGGCCGGCACCGAACCGGTCTTCCATCTGGAAGAAGAGCATGCGCACGCCGAAGGCGGCTCCACCATGCTCGGCTTCTGGCTCTATCTTATGAGCGACTGCCTGATCTTCGCGATGCTGTTCGCCGCCTATGGCTTGCTTGGCGGCAATTACGCGGCGGGGCCGGCGCCCAAGGACCTGTTCGACCTCGATCTGGTGGCGGTCAACACCGCCATACTGCTCTTGTCCTCGATCACCTATGGCTTCGCCATGCTGACCATGGACAAGGGCCGTGTCGCGGCGACGCAAGCCTGGCTTGCGGTGACCGGCCTGTTCGGCCTGGCGTTCCTGTCGATCGAGCTCTACGAATTCGCGCACATGATCCATGAAGGCGCCACGCCGCAGCGCAGCGCCTTCCTGTCGTCCTTTTTCACGCTGGTCGGCACCCACGGTCTGCATGTCACCTTCGGAACCGTCTGGCTGGTGACGCTGATGGTTCAGGTCGCGAGATTTGGCCTCATCGAGGCGAACCGCCGCCGGTTGATGTGCCTCAGCATGTTCTGGCACTTCCTCGACGTCGTCTGGATCGGCGTCTTCACTTTCGTCTATCTGATGGGGATGTTGCGATGAGCGCTCATGATCATGCCGAGGGCCACGGCCACGCCCATGGTGGAGCAGCACACGGATCGTTCCGGGGCTATCTGACCGGCTTCGTCCTGTCGGCGATCCTGACCGCCATTCCATTCTGGCTGGTCATGACCGGCGCCATCGACAACAAGCAGGCCACGGCCATCGTCATCATGGCCTTCGCGGTCGTGCAGATCGTGGTCCATATGATCTTCTTCCTGCATATGAACACCGGCTCGGAAGGCGGATGGTCGATGCTGGCGCTGATCTTCACACTGATCCTGGTCGTCATCGTGCTGACCGGCTCGCTCTGGGTGATGTACCATCTCAACGCCAACATGATGCCGGGGCTACACGACATGCGTGAGATGCCATGAGCCTGGCGGCGGGCCCTGGGAGGACAACTATCGAGGCGATCGGACGACCCGTCCCGCTAGAGGGCGCCGGCGGATCGTCCGCGTCGCGCCTTGGCCTTGTGCTGCTCGGACTTCTCGGCGTTCTGGTGTTTGTCGGGCTCGGCATATGGCAGCTGGAAAGGCGGATCTGGAAGCTCGACCTGATTGCCCGTGTCGACCAACGCATTCATGCCCCGATTGTCGATGCGCCTGGCCCGGAGAACTGGAACGGCATCACCGCTGCCGGTTTCGAGTATGGTCATGTGCGATTGGCGGGACGTTATCTGGGCGACGCCAACACACTGGTGCAGGCGGTGACGGAGCTTGGCGGCGGTTATTGGGTCCTGACGCCGATGCGAACCGACCGTGGCTTCGTGGTGCTGGTCAACCGCGGCTTCATTCCCCAGGAGCGCAAGGCTGAGTTCGAGCGGGAGAGGGGCCGCCTAACCGCGCCGGTCGTCATTGACGGGCTGTTGCGCATGAGCGAACCCGGCGGCGGCTTTCTGCGCAAGAACGACGCCACAGGCAATCGCTGGTATTCGCGAGACGTCGCAGCCATCGCAACCGCGCGCAGCCTGACGACCAATGTCGCTCCCTATTTCGTCGATGCGGAAGCATCCGGCATAGAGGGCCGGCCGCGCGGCGGGCTGACGGTCGTGACTTTCCGCAACAGCCACCTGGTCTATGCTTTGACCTGGTTCACGCTCGCTGCGATGCTCGCCATTGCCCTGGCCAGGCCGATGATCGGCCGCCGCCGGCGGCAAGGACCCGCGAGATGAGCGTCCCCACGCAAGCGCATCGCCATGACAAATCCCTGGTGGCGGCATCCCTTGCCGGCAAGAACGGGGCAGTATCGCATACCGATGCGACAAACAGGAAGAACCTGTTCCTGCTTATCCAGCTGCGTTGGCTGGCGGTGGCGGGTCAGGTGCTCACCATTCTGGCGACGGAATACTGGTTCGATATCCCACTGCCGCTGGCGGAGATGGCCGGCGTGGTGCTTTTCCTGGTGGGCCTCAACATCTTCAGCCTGCTGGTCCTGCGCGGTATCAGGCCCATCAGCAACACCCAACTCTTCGTCGCGCTCATCTTCGATATGGCGGCACTGACGACGCAGCTTTACCTGAGCGGCGGCGCGTCCAATCCGTTCGTATCGCTCTACCTCTTGCAGATCACGCTCGGCGCCGCATTGCTGACGCCAAGGTTTACCTGGATCCTCGTGGCGGCTGCCTCGGCCTGCTTCGTCTTCCTCATCTTCCTCTTCCAGCCGATCGCGATCCCGCATCATGGCGGCAGCGATCTCCTGTCCCTGCATATCAGGGGCATGTTCATCTGCTTCGTGCTGGCGGCCGGACTGATCGTGATCTTCATGACGCGCATCGACCGCAATCTGCGCGAGCGCGACGCCTATCTCGCCGATCTGCGCCAGCGCTCGGCCGAGGAGGACCACATCGTGCGCATGGGCCTGCTGGCCTCGGGCGCCGCGCACGAACTCGGCACGCCGCTTGCCACGATATCCGTCATCCTGTCCGACTGGCGCCAGATGCGCACCCTTGCGCGCAACCGCGAACTGGCGGCCGATGTGGCCGAAATGCAGGCGCAGATCGAGCGCTGCAAGCGCATCGTGTCCGGGATCCTGATGTCTTCCGGCCAGGCGAGGGGCGAGGGAACGATACGCACGACGATTCGCGGTTTCCTCGACGATCTGGTCGAGGAATGGCGCACCAGTCGCCAGCCATCCAAGCTGGAATACAAGAACGATTTCGACCCGGACGAGCAGATCGTGTCCGACACGGCGCTGAAGCAGGTCATCTTCAACCTGTTCGACAATGCTCAGGAAGCATCGCAGGATTGGGTTGGCGTCACTGCCGAGCGGCAGGGCGACAAGCTGGTGATTTCCGTGCGCGATCGCGGGCCGGGCTTCGACGAGGGTATTCTGGCAGCACTTGGTCAACCTTATATGTCGAGCAAGGGACGGCCAGGCGGCGGTCTTGGTCTTTTCCTCGTCATGAACGTGGTCCGGAAACTGGGCGGCGATTTTTCGGCGCGCAACATGGAGCAGGGCGCCTGTGTTATCCTTTCGCTGCCACTGGCGGCGCTGACCGATGGAGATGATCGTGAGGCCTGATCGATCGCTGTTTATCGTCGAGGACGACGCGACCTTCGCGAAAACGCTGAAGCGCTCCTTCGAAAAGCGCGACTACGACGTGGTCGTCTGCCACGACCGGGATGCATTGCTCAGCGCCCTCGAAACAGCTGTTCCGGCTTACGCCGTCGTCGATCTCAAGCTTGGGGCTGGCGGCTCCGGGCTGGAGTGCGTCAAGCTGCTCAGCGCCCGCGATGCTTCGACCAGGATCGTCGTGCTGACGGGCTTTGCCAGCATCGCCACCGCTGTCGAGGCAATCAAGCTCGGCGCGAGCCATTACCTGGCGAAACCCGCCAACACCGATGACATCGAAGCCGCCTTCGGCCGTGCCGAGGGCGACGTTTTCGTACCGCTTTCCAGCCGGCCCACCTCGATCAAGAACCTGGAATGGGAGCGCATCCACGAAACGCTGGTCGAAACCGGCTTCAACATCTCCGAAACGGCTCGCCGGCTTGGCCTGCACCGGCGCACTCTTGCCCGCAAGCTCGAGAAGCGCGTGGTGAGATAGCAGAGCGCCGTTGCTCTCGTGACCGGACCGAGCCGGGTCTGGCTCATCGGCCATCCGGGTGCGAGCATTCAGTGCTTCCTTGCCCGGTCCAGGATACCTATTTGTTTGAGATTCGCGGACATAGGAGCAGGCAAACGTGGCGCAACGATCGGGCAGTGCTGATCTTCCCCTTCACGGCGGGCGTGTGCCGAAATGGCTGGGCGATCGCATGACACGTCTCGGCGCCGTCATGTGCGAGGCGATCATCCATCATTATGGCCGCAATGAATTGCTGCGACGCCTTGCGCATCCGTTCTGGTTCCAGTCCTTCGGCGCCGTTATGGGCATGGACTGGCATTCTTCCGGCATCACGACCAGCGTCGTCGGCGCCTTGAAACGCGGTCTCACCCCGCTGTCGGGCGAACTCGGCATTCATGTCTGCGGCGGCCGTGGCGCGCATTCGCGCAAAACTCCGCATGAACTTGTCGCAATCGGCGAGCGTATCGGCTTCGACGGTGCGCGCCTGGCAACCGCCAGCCGGCTTGTCGCCAAGGTGGACAGCGCCGCCGTTCAGGATGGTTTCGACCTCTATTTGCACGGCTTCATCGTCACCAACGATGGCGACTGGGTGGTGGTGCAGCAAGGCATGAACGGCGACAGCAAGGTGGCGCGGCGCTATCATTGGCTGTCTGAAGGTTTGAAGAGTTTCGTAGACCAGCCGCATGCCGCCATCGAAGGCGCCAACCAGGGCGAGATCGTCAATTTGACCGACCGGCGCGCCGAGGCCTCGCGCCAGGGACAGCTTGACCTGCTCCAGGATCTTGGGCCGGACCGCATCCTTCGAGAACTCGCCGCCCTGGAACCCTGCACCGCACCGGCTCCGGCGCAGCCATTGTTGCCGCATCTGGTCATGCCGGCTCACCACGATGTCCGCGAAAGCGATGTCGTGATGCATCGCCTTCACGGCAACATGGCCGCGGCCGCCGAGCGAGGTCCCGCCGATTTCGCCGAGCTTCTCCTTGTTCCTGGTGTGGGCGCCCGCACGGTGCGGGCGCTGGCCCTCGTTGCCGAAGTGGTGCATGGCGCGCCTTGCCGGTTTTCGGATCCGGGCCGTTTTTCGCTGGCGCATGGCGGCAAGGACAGGCATCCGTTCCCTGTTCCGCTCAAGGTCTATGACGAGACGATCGGCGTGCTGAAGTCCGCCGTGCAAAAGGCCAGGCTTGGTCGCGAAGAGGAAATCGGTGCATTGAGGCGGCTCGACGATCAGTCGCGGCAGGTCGAGCGATACGTCACCGGTCCCAGCCTTAAGGAAATTGTCGCCGGAGAATTCGATCAGTCGCATCTGCTTGGGGGCCGCAGTGTCTTTGGTTGGGAGCCGGCGCCGGATCAGATGCCCGCCGAGCAGAACAACAAGGCATGACGGGCCGCTGGCGCCGCATCACGCCACGCGACGGTATCTGTAACGGTCCCGAATGAATTCATTGAAGAAGCGGCCTTTCGAGGAAGTCTTCATGAACGCGGCGTAGGTTGCCGGTGCGACGTCCTCATAGTCATAGCGGTTGCCGCTCGGCACGAACCAGACGGAGAGCGTCCTGGTCGCGGGATCGTATTGCGTGTTTCGGATCGCGGTCGACGGCATGCTGGCACCTGACGGCTCAGCCACATAAACCCGCCAGGCATGGTGCGGTTCCATTCCGCCACCCGACCTCGCTACCTGTCGCGGGGATTGCCGAACTTCCTGTCGCGCTTCCTCGAATATCGATCGATACGCGGCAGCTTGTCGGCAAAGTCGACCCACGGCAGTCTGAGGTTCCAATAGGCATGGGCCTGTGGCCGCAGCCCTTCGGGTCTGTCGAAGAACCCGATTGTCAGGTAGAGCTCGTCCGGCAGGCCTTCGTCGCTATAGCCTATCGAGCTCCCGCATTCGGGACAGAAAGTGCGGACAACGCCCGTCGTCCTGGAGAAAGCCTTTGGCGTTCCCTTCAAAAGGCGGAACTGGCTCGGCCGATATCCGACCCAGATGGTGAGCGGGCTGCCGATCGCCCGTCGGCAATCGTCATCGTGATCGTAGCATATCCAGAAGGGCTCACCGTCCATGACGGCGGCAATCGCCCCGCAAAAGCAGGCCCCGGTTTCAACGCGCGGCATCCGGCACTCCAAGGCTGGAACATGTCCGGCGGCCCCCGACGGAACCGCCCTTGCCTAAACTTTCACGCCGTCCCAGCGTTCCATTGCGCCGGTGTTGAGATGTGTCCGAAGCAAGCAAGCGCGGTTCCCTGTATTGCCTTGCGGTCTGGCCTTCACCATCTAGGCACAATGTCGCCGCTCAAACCGAAAACAGCCGGCCGTGTGGCCCAGTACGATCTCTTCGGTGCCGTTCAGGATGATCTACCGGAGGGTTTCGCCTACCAGCCCGGACTGATCACACCGCAAGAGGAAATCGACCTCGTCCGGCATCTTGAAGGACTGCCCTTCAGACCCTTCGACTTCCACGGCTATCTGGCAAACCGGCGTGTCGTCGGTTTTGGCCTTCGCTACGATTATGACCGGCGCGAGGTCGTCGACGCACCGCCTATACCTGATTTTCTGTTGCCCTTGCGCGAGCAGGTCGCGGCCTTTGCGCGCCGGCCCACCGAAGCCTTCGCGCAGGTCTTGATCAATGAATACCGGCCCGGCGCCGGCATCGGCTGGCACCGCGACAAGCCTTATTTCGAAGACGTCGCGGGCGTTTCGCTGCTGGCGCCCTGCGATTTTCGCCTTCGACGCAAGAATGGGTCTGGATGGGACCGCCGGACCATCACGGTCGAGCCGAGATCGGCCTATCTCATGACGGGCCCTTCGCGGTCGCAATGGGAGCACAGCATCCCGCCGCTTGCCGAGCATCGCTACTCGATTACTTTGCGGACATTGCGGCCTCGGAATCCCTGAGCATGCGCCGAGGCCTGCACGAGGAAGCTTTCCGCATCGTCTCGCCCATAGCGCTCAACCCGACCCGCGTACGGCGGGCGGGTTGAATGATCTCGTACTCTACCTCTTTGCTTTTACGCAATTCCCTAGGGAAAGCGCTACGTGCTTTTCCCGGGAAAGCCGCTACGCACTTTCCGGGAATTGCTCTAGGTCAGTATCAGCACGATCTTGTACGTATCCGGATCGACGATGACGATCCGGCCGTCGGCGAGGACGAAATACTCGTAGCTCTCGTACGCCGGGACGAGCTTGACGATGCGGGCCGGCAAACGATGCAGCCTGATCTTGTGCCGCGGAACTTCGACGCCGACCGAGACGTCGAAGTCGACGCTGGCTACCGGCTCGACCTTGGTTTCCCGGATTACCTGAGTGATCTGGGTCTTCTGTTCAACCGTCACATTGTTAATGGAAGCGGTCGAAGTCTTGTCCTGCGTGGACGCTTTGCCCTGGGCCTGCTGGTCCGTCGTAGTGCCGGCCTTGCCCTGGGCTTGCTGATCGGTCTGGACCTTGGTCTTGTCCTGGGCCTGCTGGTCGGTCGTGGTGCCGGCCTTGCCCTGGGCCTGCTGATTGGTCTGGACCTTGGTCTTATCCTGGGCCTGCTGGTCCGTCTTGGTACCGGCCTTGCCCTGGGCCTGCTGATCGGTCTGGATCTTGGCCTTGCCCTGTGCCTGCTGGTCCGTGGTGGCGCCGGCCTTGCCCTGGGCCTGCTCGTCGGTCTTGACCTTGGCCTTGCCCTGAGCCTGCTGATCAGTCTGGGACTTGGTACCCTGTGCCTGCTCTTTCATCTTCGAGCCCTTCTGGCAGTTGGTCGTGCCGGAAGCGCAATTTGTGTCCGCTCCTGATTGGCTGTCGGCGGGCTGCTGCGACTGGGCCATCGCCGTCCCGCAGCCGAGCCCGATCGCAAGCATGCTGGTAATGAGAACATGTTTCATAGGAAATCTCCTTCGGAGAGTTCGTCCCTTCAAGGGGTAAAACTTCGGCCAAAAAAGATTGTTCCGAACTGAATGCGTTAATGCCACCACCCCAGATAGAGCCCAAGTCCGGCCTTCATGGCGCTACTTCACGCCGATGCCGGCGGTGAGGCCGCCGTCGATCTTATAGTCCGCGCCGGTGCAGAAGCCGGCCTTCGACGAACACAGGAACGCTATGAACTCCGCCACCTCCTCCGGCTCGCCGATACGGCCGAGCGGATGGGCCGCGCCGAACCGCCTGTAGGCTTCTTCGACATCTGCGTCGCTGCCGCCGTCGCCACGCGCGGCTTTTTCGAGAATCGGTGTGCGGATCGAGCCTGGGCTGACCGAATTGACCCTTATGCCCGATGCGGCATAGTCGAGCGCCAGCGAACGTGTCAGTGTATGGATGGCGCCCTTGGTCGTGGCATAGGCGGCGACGTTTTGCTGGCAGGCGAAGCCCTGCACCGAAGCGACGTTGACGATGGCGCCGCCGCCCCGCTTGATCATTTCCGGGATGCCGAAATGGGCGGTCAGATAGATCGAGCCGACATTGACCGTCATCGCCCGGTTCCAGGTTTCCCAGTCGGTCGTCGTCGCCGTTCCATAGGGATGCACCGCCGCCGAATTGACGATGACATCGATGCCGCCGAATTTCGCCACGCCGGCCGCGACCGCCTCGCGCACCTGGTCGGAAACCGAGACGTCCACCGTCCGCACCAGAACGCTCGCTCCGGCCTTGGCGAGGCTCTCCTGCATGGCGGCGTTGGCTTCCCGATCGACGCCGCAGGCGACGATCGCGGCACCCCCCGCCGCAAGGCGTTTGGCAGTTGCCAGGCCGATACCGGTCGTCCCTGTCACCAATGCCACCTTGCCGTCAAAATCCTTCATCGCGGAAGCTCCTTCATTCGTTATCGAAACCGGCTCTTAGTTTGACACTCATCATGGTCAAACAATAGGTTGCCGGTCTCTCGCAAAAAGGAAGTGGCAATGGAACAGTGTTGGCGCTGGTACGGTCCCGATGATCCGGTGACGCTTGAACATGTCAAACAAGCCGGCGCCACCGGCGTGGTTTCAGCGCTTCACCAGATTTATGACGGCAGGGCCTGGCCCGAGGCCGATGTGCTTGAGCGCAAGCGCATCATCGAGGCGGCTGGGCTGACCTGGTCGGTTGTCGAGAGCATTCCGGTCCACAATTCCTTCAAGATAGGCACGCCGGAGCGCGAGCGCTATGCCGGCTGTTATCGCGACAGTATCCGCGTGCTCGCCAGGGCCGGCATCCGGACGATCTGCTACAATTTCATGCCGGTGGTCGACTGGACCCGCACCGACCTGGCCTACCGGCTGCCGACGACCGGCTATGCCTTGCGTTTCGACGCTATCGACTTTGCCGCCTATGATCTCTTTGTCCTGCAGCGCAAGAATGGAGCGCGGAGCTACACCCCGGCGCGTATCGCCGAAGCCGAGAAGCGGCTGAAGGTGCTGACGCCGGAGCAGATCGACCAGATCGAGCGCAACCTGATCGCCGGCCTGCCGGCGACGGAGCGCAGCTATAATAGGGACAGTTTCCGCGAGGCCCTGGCGGAATACGATGCGATCGGGCCAAAGGAACTGCGCGACAACCTGGCCTGGTTCCTGCGCGAGATCATCCCGGCGGCCGAAGAGGAGGGTGTGCGCATGTGCATCCATCCCGACGATCCGCCGTTCTCGCTCTATGGCCTGCCGCGCATCGTTTCCACGACAGAGGATGCGCGCTTCATCCTCACGACGGTCGACAGCCCGGCCAATGGCTTGACGTTCTGCACCGGCTCCTACGGCACGCGCGCCGACAACGACATCGTCGCCATGGTCAAGGAATTCGCCGACCGCATCCATTTCGTTCATCTGCGCAACATCACCATCGAGGAAGACGGCTCGTTCTATGAGGCTGAGCATCTGGAGGGTGGCACCGACATGGCGCATGTCATCCTCGCTTTGATGCAGGAAGAGAAGCGCCGTCGCGGGGAAGGCAGGGCCGACTGGCAAATCCCGATGCGGCCGGATCATGGGCATCTGCTCGCCGACGACATCGGCAAGAAGAAGATCAACCCCGGCTATTCGCTTATCGGCCGGCTGAAAGGTCTCGCCGAATTGCGCGGCATCATGCGTGCCGTAGAGCGGTTCGGGCTCGCCTGAAATCTTAGGGCGATAAGCCATCGTTTGCGATCTTCAGCATGAATGTCGCGACAGGTCACACCGAGGCTGACCCTGTCCGGCATCCCCGGGCCTAATTCCCGATTGTCGATGAGGCCAGGGGCTGGCTGCGGCGACGAGAAGCGGCCTCGACGGGTGGTCAACAATTTCATTGAGCTGGCACGCAAATTTTCGAGACCGGTCGTGTAGTGCTCGTCGATGCACTTCACGCCTGGTCAGTTTCCCATAGAAGCGCGCGACCTCGCGCCAGCCGAACCAGCCATCGGCGCGCGGCCATGCCTGTGAAAAAGGACAATCCTTTGACGATCTTCCCTTTCACTGAAGCCAGTCCGATCCAGTTTCAGGCGCCGCTGCCGAAGACGTCGGATGTGGTCATCATCGGCGGTGGCATCATCGGCGTGACCGCGGCCTTGTTCCTGGCGCGGCGCAATATACCGGTGACCTTGCTGGAGAAGGGACGTGTCGCCGCGGAGCAGTCCTCGCGCAATTGGGGTTGGATCCGCCAGCAGGGCCGCGACGCGGACGAACTGCCCATCGTCATCGAAGCGCAGCGTCTCTGGCGCCAACTGGCCCAGGAGTGCGGCGAGGACATAGGCTTGACGCAGACCGGCGTGACCTATCTTGCGCGGACCGACAAGGAGATGGCCGATTTCGCCAAGTTCCTGAAGATCGCTGAGGCCCATGGCCTCGACACGCGTCTCCTGGATCGGGGTGAGACCGCCCGGCTGATCCCAGCCATGTCGCGCCCCTTCAAGGGCGCCATGACCACTCCATCGGACATGCGTGCCGAGCCCTGGGTCGCGGTGCCGGCGTTTGCCCGCCTGGCCGCCCGCCAGGGCGTCACCATCATCGAGAACTGTGCGGCACGCATGCTCGATATCTCCGCAGGGCGCATCAGCGGTGTCTGGACCGAACAAGGCCGCATCGCCACATCGAACGTGCTTGTCGCCGGCGGCGCCTGGACGTCGCTGTTCCTGCGCGCGCACGGCGTCTCGATCCCGCAGCTCAGTGTCCGCACGACCGTCGCGGCGACCGCGCCGATGCCGGAAATCCATGCTGGCGCCGCAGCGGACGAACACATCGCCTTCCGGCGTAGAAAGGACGGCGGATACACGCTGGCGGCGGGAGGCAGCCACCTGCTCTATGTCGGGCCGGATGCATTGCGTCACGCACCGAAATACCTGCCCGCCCTGAAAGCAAATCCTTTCGGCACGCGCTACCTGCTGGCGGCGCCTCGTGCATATCCGGACAGCTGGTCTACCCCACGCAAATGGGAGGCGGACAAGGAAAGCCCGTTCGAACGGATGCGCGTTCTCAATCCTGCCCCGGAGCCCAAGGCGCTTCGCGCCATCGATCGAGGGTTCAGGGGGCTTTTCCCACAATTCGAGGCGGTACCGCTCAGGGCAAGCTGGGCCGGCATGATCGATGCGATGCCGGATGTCGTGCCTGTCGTGGATCGTACTGCTGCGGTTCCGGGTCTCGTCATCGCGACAGGGATGAGCGGCCACGGCTTTGGCATTGGCCCTGGCATGGGCCGCGTCCTGTCCGACTTGATCCAGGGCAACGAGACTGGACATAACCTTCATAGGTTTCGCCAATCCCGATTCAGCGACGGCAGCCCGACCCAGATGGGACCATCGCTTTAGATCTCGTCCGGTGTACAGGTTCGACGAGAGGGCTATTCTGGCTTTGCCTGGCGAGGATTGAACTTGCGCCGGGCGTTTTCCAGATGCTCGCGCATCGCCTGGCCGGCGGCTTCCGGATCGTGCCGTTCGATGGCTTCGAAGACCGCCTTGTGGCCGGCGAAACTGATGCGGTTTTCGAGCTCGGTGTTGGCCATGTGGATGCGCTGGCTGATCAGCCACTCCACCAGCGCTTCGTGCGCGGCGAGAAAAATCGGATTGCCGGGGATCGCGGTCAGCACGCGGTGAAACGCGACGTCGGTGACCGCGAAAGCGCGGGCGCGTGAAATGGCGCGTTCGTTTTCGGCGAGTGCCGCCGTCAGCGCGTCGATCTGGGGGCGTGTCGCCACCTCCGCGGCATGGCGGGCGATCGAGACTTCGAGGAACAGCCGCAACTGTTCGAAATGGCCGATGCCGTCCGGCTGGTCCATCAAAAGATGCGCGGTGCCCGTCAACTGCTCCAGCATGTTCTTCGGTGTCGGCCGCGTCACCTTCGGCCGCTCGCCGCTGTTGATGCGCACCAGCCCCATCTTTTCCAGCGCAAACAGCGCCTCGCGCACGGAGGGGCGCCCGACATCGAACATCGACATCAGTTCGCGCTCGGACGGCAGCGAAGCGCCGGCCGGATAGACGTCGTCGCGGATCATCGCCTCCAGGCGGAGACGGACTTCGTCGGACAATTTTTTTCGGATCGGCATATTGTGCATGGTCTACCTTTTAAGCTATTAGACCAGTCGCCGCAAGCGAGCACAGACAAGGAGCTGTGGATCGTTAGGGCTTGGTGCGACCGAGGGTAGGAGGAGGTCGCTATTTGCCAATGAGCGACCGGACGCAAGACCGCGATCACGCGATCGCCAGAAGGCGCGCCCCGAGGTCAGCCGCGACCGGCCGACACAATCGAAGGGAGGAGAAATTCCATGAGACGATTTCTGATCAGCCTTTTGCCGGCCCTGGCGCTCGTGCTTGCAGCGAGCGCGGCGAAGGCCGATGGAGGCGGCACGTTCCGCTCGGCCATGCGCACCGGTTGCATCGAGATGGGCACGCTGCACACCACCTGCGGCCACAGGCTGGACGAAACGGTGCTGCAGGGCCTCGTCCACATCAAGTGGACGGGCGACGGCGTGCAGCCGATGCTGGCCGAAAGCTGGAAGACGCCCGACGGCGGCAAGACCTATGTCTTCAGCCTGCGACATGGCGTCAAATGGCATGACGGCATGCCTTTCACCGCCAAGGACGTGGTGTTCAGCCTCAACCTCTACGCCAACCCGAAGGTCGGTTCGCCCTGGTCGCAGAAGCTCTCCGCCGTGACCGGATACAAGGCCTTCCAGGATGGCTCGGCCACCTCGCTTGCCGGGGTGAAGGCGGTGGACGATACGACCGTGCAGATCGAACTGGACAGCGCCAAGCCGCTCTGGATCGAGCTGCAACTCATCGCCATCAGCATCTTTCCCGAGCACATTCTGGGCAAGGTCGCGCCCGCCGACATCAAGGGCAATGCCTTCTGGGTCAACCGGGTCGGCACCGGCCCGTTCATTTGGAAGAAGTATGAGAGTGACCAGTACGTCGAGGTCGATCGCAACCCCGACTATTTCCTTGGCGCGCCCAAGCTCGACCGCATCATCTACCAGATCTACAAGGATGTGCCGCCGATCATCGCCGCGCTGGAGACGCAGGAGATCGACGCCATGTCCTATGAGGGCGGCGGCGTGCCGATCTCCGAACTGCCCCGCCTGCAGAAGCTCGACTATCTGACCGTGCTGCCGAAATTCTCCGCCGGCCTGCCGACCTATCTGCAATTTAACCTGGAGAACAAGCGCTTCGCCGATGTGCGCGTGCGCCAGGCGATGCTCTATGCCATCGACCGCAAGGCGATCATCGAGACGGTCAAGCAGGGCGCCGGCGAACTCCTGAACACGCTGTTCCCGCAGGACTGGGCGCGCGCCAAGGACCTCGAACCCTACGACTACAATCCCGACAAGGCCAAGCAACTGCTCACCGACGCAGGCTGGGATGCGAGCCAGCCGGTCGACTTCATCTACTATTATTCCGATCAGATGAACGTCGACACCGTCACCGCCTTCCAGAGTTATCTGGCCGCCGTCGGCGTCAACATCCAGCCGCGCCTGCTCGATCCGGCGGCGATCAACCAGATCTATGCCGACGGCAGCTTCCAGATGGGCTTCTTCGCGCAAGGCATGGGGCTCGATCCCTCGCTTGGCTCGCCGCTCGTGGTCTGCGGCGCCAAGCCGCTCGCCATGGGCTACTGCAACCCCAAGGTAGACGAGCTCTTCAACAGGGGGCTGGAGTCCAACGACCGCGCCACGCGTGGCGCGAGCTATCAGGAAGCTTCGCGCATCCTCAATCAGGATCTGCCCAAGGCCTGGCTTTGGAACGAGGTGCGGCCGCTCGCCTTCAACAACCGCATCGTCGGCCTGGCGCGACACTTCAAGGAACAGCCGCTCGTCATCTTCAATCACCCCGTCTACAACGAAGTCGAGAAGTGGGAGGTGGCGAAATAGCCGCGGATATCCCTGCCGGTCGTGAGCGAGCCTCACGATCGATTGTCTCAGAACCGTCTTCAGCCCTAGGAGAGGCCGGTGCTCAGCTATCTCGTGCGAAAATTTTTGCTCAGCATCCCGGTGCTGTTCGGCGTTACCGTGATCGTCTTTGCCATCGCGCATGCCATGCCTGGCGACGCGGTGCTGGCGATGATCACGGCGGAGGCGCCGTCGAGCGAGGAGCTGATCGCCATGCGGCGCGGCGAACTCGGCCTCGACCAGCCGGTCTATGTCCAGTACCTCAACTGGATCGGCCAGATCCTGCACGGCAATCTCGGCCGCTCCTTCGTCAATGGCCGCGGTGTCGGCGACATCATCGTCGAGCGGTTGCCGATGACGCTGGAGCTGATGGGTGTCGCACTGCTCGTCGCTTTCGTCATCGGCACCACGCTGGGCGTGCTCTCGGCACTCAGGCAATACAAGCTCACCGACTATTCGCTGACGCTTGCCGGCTTTGTCGGCGTCTCGATCCCGGACTTCTTCATGGGACTTTTGCTCGTTTACGTCTTTGCGCTGGAGCTGCGCTGGCTGCCGTCGTCGGGCATTTCCACGGCTGGTGAAAACTTCTCGCTCCTCGACAATCTCAGGCACCTGATCTTGCCGGCGGCAGCACTTGCCTTGTTCCGCGCCGCGATCTTCATGCGCTATGCCCGCGCCGGCATGCTCGAAGTGCTGAACCAGAGCTATATGCGCACCGCCAAGGCCAAGGGGCTCAAGCCCCGCACCATCACGCTGCGCCACGGCCTGCGCAACGCGCTGATCCCGCTGGTCACTGTCTTCGGCCTCGCGCTGCCGACACTGTTCGGTGGCTCGGTGGTGATCGAGACAATCTTCCAGTGGCCCGGCATCGGCCTGATGTTCATCGATTCCGTGGTGAACAGGGATAGCCCCGTGATCATGGGCTATGTGCTGATCACCGCCACCATCGTCATGCTGGCCAATCTCGCCACCGACATCGTCTACAGCGTGCTCGACCCCAGGGTAAGCTATGACTGACGCCACCGCCGCCGATATGACGATCGCCGCCGGCGCCTCGCGCGGCCTGTGGGGCGAGGCGGCGCGCCGCTTCCTCAACCACCGTCTGGCCACGCTCGGCTTGATCATGCTTGCCATCATCGTGCTCGCCTGCGTGCTGGCGCCGCTGATCGCCCATTACGGACCCAACGACATCGACCTCAGGGGGCGCAACCAGCCGCCCGGCGGCATCCACTGGCTGGGCACGGACGGCACCGGCCGCGACATCTTCGCCCGCATCCTCTATGGCGGCCGCATCTCACTGACGGTCGGCTTCGTCGCCGTCGCGATCTCGGCCGCGATCGGCATCTTCATCGGCTGCGTCGCCGGCTATTTTGGCGGCAAGGTCGACCTCTTGCTGATGGGCCTGGTCGACATGGTGCTGACCTTTCCGCGACTGGTCATCATCATCGCTTTCGTCGCGGTCGTCGGGCCCAGCATCTTCAACACCATGGTCGTGATCGGACTGCTGAGCTGGCCGTCCATAGCCCGCCTGACACGCGGCGAGATCCTGGCCTTGCGCAACCAGGAGTTCATCCTGGCCGCGCGCTCGCTCGGCACCTCGCCCTCGATCATCATCCTGGAACACATCCTGCCCAATGTGCTGAGCCCGATCCTGGTGGCGATCACCCTCGACGTCGCGACCGTCATCCTGCTCGAAGCTTCGCTCTCCTTCCTCGGTCTTGGCGCGCAGGCGCCGGCCGCCAGTTGGGGCAACATGCTGCGCGACGCGCGCACGCTGTCGATCCTGGAGAGCCAGCCCTGGATGTGGATCCCGCCCGGTGCGATGATCGCCATGGCCGTGCTCAGCATCAACTTCGTCGGCGATGGCCTGCGCGATGCGCTCGACCCGCAGCACATCATGGGCGGGGGCGGCAAGTGACCGGCCTGGAAACGCTCGCCCGCGGCAAGGCTGCGCCGGCGCCGGGGCAACAGCCCGTGCTTTCCGTGCAGGGGGTGAGCGTCGAGTTCGGCCCGCGCGGCAATTCCGTCTATGCCGTCAACGACGTCTCCTTCGAGCTTGCCGAGGGCGAGTCTTTGGCGATCGTTGGCGAGAGCGGCTCCGGCAAGTCGGTCACCGTGCAGACGTTGATGGGCCTGATTCGCAAGCCGCCCGGCCGCGTCACCGCTGGCCGCGCGCTGTTTCGTGGCCGCGATCTGCTGGCCATGCCCGACAGCGAGCTGCGCCGGATACGCGGCCGCGATATCGCCATGATCTTCCAGGATCCGATGTCGTCGCTGAACCCGGTGCTGCCCATCGGCCTGCAACTGACCGAGGCGCTTCGCGAGCACCAGGGCCTGAACGAGGCCGAGGCCGAACGCCAGGCGCTCGACATGCTGGCGCTGGTCGGCATCGCCAACGCGCCGCAGCGCATGCGCGCCTTTCCGCATCAGTTCTCGGGCGGCCAGCTGCAGCGCATCGGCATCGCCATGGCGCTGGTGTGCAAGCCGTCGATCCTGATCGCCGACGAGCCGACGACGGCGCTCGACGTCACCATCCAGGCGCAGATCGTGGAACTGGTCGTGGGCCTGCAGAAGCAGCTCGGCATGGCGATCATCTGGATCAGCCACGACCTCAGCCTGGTCGCCGGCTTCGTCGATCGTGTCGCGGTGATGTATGCCGGCTCGATCGTCGAAAGCGCCCCGGTCGACGATTTGTTTTCGGCAACCAAGCATCCCTATACGATCGGCCTGCTCAACTCGATCCCGTCGCTGGCGGCGGCAAACACCAGGCTGGTGCCGATCAAGGGCGCGCCGCCCAATGTCACACTGGCGCCGACCTTCTGCGCCTTCGCGCCGCGATGCGACTATGCCGAAGCGCGCTGTCGCGAGCAGAAGCCGCCGCTGGAAGTTGTGGGCGCCGGCCATACCACCGCGTGCTGGCGCTGGCGGGAGGTGGAGCGAGTGCCGCGCATGAGCGCAGCCGCTGCGGGCAAGCCCGCCGTGACGGCACCGAAGCAGGAACCGCTGCTCACCGTGACGGACCTCAAAGTGCATTTCCCGATCCGGCGCGGAGTCCTGCGACGGCAGGTCGGCGCGGTGCATGCCGTCGACGGCGTCAGCTTCGAGGTGATGCGCGGCGAGACGCTGGCGCTGGTCGGCGAAAGCGGCTGCGGCAAGTCGACGACCGGCCGCGCCGTGCTCGGCCTGGAGCGCCCTAGCGCCGGCAGCATCGTGTTCGAGGGCAAGGACTATGCGGGCGCGACGGGCGAAGAGCTGAAGCAGCGCCGCCGCGACATGCAGATAGTGTTCCAGAACCCGTTCGGCTCGCTCAACCCGCGCATGACCGTCGGCCGCATCATCGGCGAAGGGCTGCGTGCGCAGAAGATCGGCACCCGCGCCTCGCGTGACGTGCGCGTCAGCGAATTGTTGGCGCTGGTGGGTCTCCGGGAAGCGCTGCGAAACCGCTATCCGTTCGAGCTCTCCGGCGGCCAGCGCCAGCGCGTCGGCATTGCCCGCGCGCTTGCCGCCAATCCGAAATTCATCATTGCCGACGAACCGATCTCGGCGCTCGATGTCTCGATCCAGGCGCAGATCGTCAATCTGCTCGACGACCTCAAGGCGCGCCTCGGCCTGACCTATCTGTTCGTCGGTCACGATCTGTCGATGGTCCGCTATCTCAGCGACCGCCTCGCGGTGATGTATCTCGGCCGCATCGTCGAGATCGGCACCACGCCAGCGGTGTTCGGCGCACCATTGCATCCCTATACGCGCGCACTGTTGTCGGCGATTCCCGTGCCTGATCCCAAGGCGGGCGGAACGCGCCGGCGCATCGTGCTTGGCGGTGGCGTACCCGATCCGTCGAAGCCGCCGCCCGGCTGCCATTTCCATCCGCGCTGCCCCCTGGCGACCGAGATCTGCGCCAAGGTCGATCCGACACAGCGCGATTTCGGCTCCGCCGTCACCGGCCAGCATCTCGTCGCCTGCCACCACGCTGGCGAAGCCGCATCATGAGAAATCTGGAAAACCGAGGATCCCAATGACCAAGCAATTGGCGGGCATGTATGCCGCCCTGATGACCGGACTGAGCGATGCCGGCGAGTTCGATCCGCAACGCCAGCGCAACATTAACGACTATGTGCTGCGCCAGGGCCTGGCCGGTCTCTATGTCGGTGGCAGCAGCGGCGAATCCGGCTTGCTGACGGTGGACGAATTGTTGGCGCAGCAAGAGGTGGCCTTCGCCAGCGCGACCTCAAGGGCCGTCAAGCTGATCGCCCATGTCGGCATGCCGAACGTGCGCGATTCCATCCGTCTGGCGCGGCAGGCGCAGAAGCTTGGCTATGACGCTCTGTCGGCGCTGCCGCCGCATTCCTACCCGTTCTCCGACGAGGAAGTCTTCGGCTATTACCAGGCACTGGCGGCGGCGACGGACCTGCCGCTTATTGTCTACGAGATACCCTTGCGCACCGGCCGGCCGCTGCCGCTTCCCCTGCTGGTTCGGCTGCTCGACCTTAAAAATGTCGTCGGCATCAAGTTCACTTCCACCGACTTGTTCAAATATTCCCTGCTGCGCAAGCGGCAGCCGCAAAAGCTCTTCTACTACGGCTTCGATGAGATCTATGCCGCCGCCGGCATGCTCGGCACCGAAGGCGGCATCGGCACAACCTACAATCTGCTTGGCAGGCTCTACGTAGCGATCGACCAGGCGGTCCGCGCTGGCGATCTTTCACGGGCGAAGGCGCTGCAGATGGTGTCGCAGGATTTCGTCGAGGCACTGCTGGCGACCGGCGTGCTGCCGGGCATGAAAGCGGCCTTCCGCGTTATCGGCGTCGATTGCGGCCCGACCCGCGCGCCGATGGCGCCGGCGGTCACCGATGCCGAGGACCGCATGCGCGCGGTGCTCGCCCGCCCGGCGATCAAGGAGTGGCTGGTGTGAGCCGAGGCTTCCTCCCCGATGAAGCGAGCGTCGGGCCGAATGGCGAGAAGCGCAGCTTGCCGGCCTGCGCGATGGTCGCGGCGTCACGTCCGCGCGGGCTGATTGCTCACGAAGCTGTCTCCGTTTCATGTGCAGGCAGTGCCGCCGCCAGCCGGTCCGCCCATTCCTCGATGCCGGACCGTGTCGACAACAGGTCTTGCCGGATTTCGACAAGGACAGCAGGGATGCCGCGATCATCGCCATGGATGGGCACGGCGTAATCGGCGTCACGGCTGATCACGTAAGGTACGTTGGCCGCGACATTGAGTGCCGCGTCGGTGCGCAGGCCAAAAAGGATCGCTGCGGCGAGATCGGCTGCATGCGCATGCAGCACGCCCGCATGCCATGGTCTCGCGATGCCAAGGAACACCGGCGTGAAGGAATGCATCGTCACGATCCGCGTCGGCCTGCCTTCAGCCATCCGGCGATCGAGAAGTGCTGCCACCCGCTCATGGAACGGCGAAAACATGATTTCCGCGCGTCGAGTTCGTTCCGCCTCATCAATGCCGACATTGCCGGGAATGTTGGTGTCTTCCGACAGCACCGGAATGCTGCCCGGGCTGCCGAGTGGCCGGTTGAGATCGATCAACAGTCGGGAATAGCCGCTGAGAAAGGCCGGTGCATCGAGCCGTGCCGACAACAGGCGCGTCACCTCCGCGGCACCGATGTCCCAGGCGATGTGGCGTTGCAGATGGCTGGCATCGAGCCCGAGCTGGCCGTACTCCGACGGCATGTGGTTGGACGCATGCTCGCACAGCAGGACGATGTCGCAACGGCCGTGCTCGTTGAGAACCTCGACGGCTTCCGGCCAATCTCCTTGAGGGGGCGAGTCTTTTTCGGCCTGCGAAGTCATCAATAAAGCGTCCGGTAGAGATCGCAGATAGCAGCTGGATCGAGGCCGGCCAGGCGCTCGGCTTCATGCCGCTTCAGCCCGACAAAGGTCTCGATGAAGATCGGGGCGAACCATCCCGTAACGGTCTTGTCGGCCAGAAGCGCATCCAGCGCCGCCGGCAAGGTCTCGGGCAGTCGCACCAAACCGAGTTCCGCCCGTTCCGCCTCGCTCATCAGCGTCGGGTCGCCGATGACCAGCGGCGGCGATGGCAGGTTCGCCTTCAGCCCTTCAAGCCCGGCGCGGATGATCGCCGCCAGCGACAGATAGGGATTGCCGGTGGCGTCGGCTGCCCGGTATTCGATATTGTACTGCCGTGCCGGATCGCGTCCGCCGATCGTCACCGTTGGGCAGATGCGGAGCGACGCTTCGCGGTCACGATCGGCGAGCCAGGTGTAGGACGAACTCCAGCTGTGCGGCTTGAGGCGATAGAAGGACGACACGCTCGACGCCGTCATGGCGGTCATCCCAGGCAGATGGCGCAGCACGCCGGCGCAGAAAGCGCCAGCCTTGGCGGAGAGGCCGCCGGGACACGCCGGATCGTAAGTTGACGGTTTGCCGGCTTCGTCGACGAAGCTGAAATGGATGTGCACGCCATTACCGACCGCATCGGGCGCGATCTTGGGGGCGAAGCTCGCGCGCCAGCCGGCATTGCGCGCCACTTCGCGCGTGATTTCGCGAATGGCGACGGCACGGTCGGCCGCCGTCAACGCATCGGCCGGCTCGTGCGTCACCTCGAATTGTTCATTGCCGAATTCGGCGATGACCACTTCAGGGCTAACGCCTGCCTCTTCGAGTGCCGCCATCAGATTGGGGGCGAACGGATCGGTGCGGCGCAGCGCGGCAAAGGACATCGAATGCGCCGGCGCGAAGCTGCCGTCGGCAATGTGGAATTCGTGCTCGAAGGCGGCAATGACGGAAAGGCCGGTGGCCGCCTTCAATTCTGCCAGCGCATCCGGAGCATGGTCCGCGTGCAGCCGAGCCACGGACTGCCGTCGAGCTCGACAATGTCGCTGGCCACCATGTCGAACGACGTCGCCGATCCCGTCCGTTCGGTGCGGAAGCGCGCGGTGAGATCCGGGATCAGCCGAAGGTCGCCGGACGAGCCCCAGGGGTTGGGATCGACGATCGAATTGAACGGCGTCATCGACAGATTGGCCTGCAGCCAGCCGACACCGGTTGTTGCGGTCTTCTGCAATCTGCTTTCGACCACGAAACGACCCCGTGTGATGGCGGAGAGATCTGTCGTGACGACAGCGACGAGGGGCTCGACGGTCGATGTCATGCAGTTCTTCCCAAAGCGGTGAAGCGGTCGACTACTGTGTCGGTATCCGTGACCCAGCAATAGCCGCCGAAGGCCTTCAGCGCGATGTCGTGGCGCTCCTGGGTGATGGTGGCGCAGGCATCCGACACGCAGGTGACGAGATAGCCACGGTCGGCGCCGTCGCGCACCGTCATGTCCACGCACTGGTCGGTCAGCACGCCGACCACGACGAGGTAGCGGATGCCGAGGTTTTTCAGAAGGTAGTCGACATTGGTCGAGTTGAAGATGCCCGACGAGGTTTTCGGCAGCATGATCTCGTCGCCGACCGGCGTCAGCGATGCAACCGGCAGGCCTTGGGGGAGGCTGGGCGCGACATGGATCGGCGTCAGCTTGTGGTCAAGCGAGCGGTCGCGGCCGTCTTCGGTCAGGCTCTGGATGATGGTGTGCAGCACCTCGACGCCATTGGCACGCGCCGCCGCCAGCAGGCGCTCCTGGTTCGGGATCGTCTGCGCGGATGTTTGCCGGTAGAAATAATGGTCGGGGCCGCGCTCCGGATGCGAGGGGTCTGCGCCCGGCTCCAGCCAGATGCGCTGCATGTCGACGAGCAGCAGCGCCGTCTCGCCGGCACGGAAGGCTTCGTCTCGCTTGGGTAGGGCCTGGGTCATGCCTTGTCGTCCTGCTTTGCTGCTTTGGGTCCGGGTGTCTTGCGTGGTCCAACTGTTTGACGCGCGCCTTTCTCTTCCGCATCGCTGTCGAGCGTCACCGCGTTGGCGTGCCGCACTTTCTCGATCCTTTCGATGCGAGCCCGGGCGTCATCGCCCAGCGTGGAGACGATCTGGGCGGTCAACGCCTCCATCTGTGCGATCGCCGGCGCCAGCGTGTCGTAGGGTGAGGCGACTTCGAGCGGGCTGACGATCGTGACTTCAGCAAGATCGGATATCGGCGACAGCCACTGGTCGGTGAACAGAAGAATGCGTACATCGAGCGCCGCCGCCTGCCTTGCATACGCCATCACATCGAGCTGGTAGCGGCGATAGTCGAAGACGACGAGCACGTCGCGGCGGCCAAGGTCGGCCAGCGTGTCGAATGCCTGCGGAGAGAGCATACCGAGATCGCTGACCCCAGTGCGGAACTGCACGAGATATCCAGCGAGCATGCCGGCGATGTGGCGGCTGAACCGGCCGCCGACCAGCACGATCTCGCCCTTGGCCTCCATCAAAAGGCGGGCGGCCCGCTCGTAGGTCTGGACCGGTGTCGCGGCGGTAGTCTTCTGCAG
Organism: Mesorhizobium sp. B2-3-13; assembly: GCF_006442195.1. Taxonomy (NCBI): domain Bacteria; kingdom Pseudomonadati; phylum Pseudomonadota; class Alphaproteobacteria; order Hyphomicrobiales; family Phyllobacteriaceae; genus Mesorhizobium; species Mesorhizobium sp. B2-3-13. The sequence continues at coordinate 161,445 of NZ_VFVQ01000005.1, read as the reverse complement.
AGCCGCGGTGACGGAATCGAGATAGGCCAGCACCGCGCTGTCGCTGGAACCGCTTTGCCGCTTGGTCTCCATCATCAACAGCGGCGAATGCAGCCTGGCTTCGACCTCGGCAAGCAGCTTTGCCTGGAAATCCGGAAACCCCTCATAGCCGAGCTTGACCACCAGCCGGACAACGGTGGGATCGCTGATGCCGGCGCGCCGCGCGAGCGACGAGGCGGTGCCAAGGCCGGAGCTCGGATAGTCCGTCAACAGCAGCCGGACGATCTTCTCCTCTGATGGCGTCAGCGCCAGATCCCCGCGCATCAGAACATCGCGTATCGCCATTGGCCTCCCCGAAAATGCGTCTTGGGCTCCCAGCCTCGTTGTGTCGAGTTTATTACAGAGATTTTAATTAAGGTCAATAATGAAGAGATGTTGACATAATTGGAAGAGTAGCCTTAGCTTGGCGGAAAGCAGCAAGGGGACCGCTGGCGCATGCGGGAAATCGGTACCGGCATGAAGCGGCGCAAACCTCACATCCACGGATTAGCCCCACCGATCGAATGTCTCGAAGCCAAGTTCAAGATGAGGCAGGATGAGCGCCTGTACGACCGGCCGGCGCGACCAACGCGCTGGAGCAAGACGATCCGGTGCTCGCAGCGATGATGAACGCGTACAACGCGCATCGCCAGGACTGACCGGCGCACCGGCAAGGAAACAGGATGATTCCCAATCTCAACATCGTGCCGTTCGTCAGTGTCGACCATATGATGAAGCTGGTGCTGAGGATCGGCGTCGAGCGGTTTCTGATCGAACTCGCCGGCTATATCGAGGATGACTTCCGCCGCTGGGAGCTGTTCGACAAGACGCCGCGCGTCGCTTCGCACAGCGCCGAGGGCGTCATCGAACTGATGCCGACCAGCGACGGCGAGGTCTATGGCTTCAAATATGTCAATGGCCATCCCAAGAACATGCGCGAGGGCCGCCAGACCGTGACCGCCTTTGGCATGCTGGCCGACATGCACAACGGCTATCCTGTATTGCTGTCCGAGATGACCATCCTGACCGCGCTGCGCACGGCTGCCATGTCGGCCCTTGCCGCGAAGCATTTGGCGCCGGCCGGTTCCCGCTGCATGGCACTGATCGGCAACGGCGCGCAAGCCGAGTTCCAGGCGCTGGCCTTCAAGGCACTGCTCGGCGTCGACAGGCTGAGGCTTTACGATATCGACCGTTCGGCGACCGAAAAATGTATCCGCAACCTCGCCGGCCTCGGCTTCGACATGGTCGCTTGCACTACCGCGCAGGAGGTGGTCGAGGGCGCCGAAATCATCACCACCGTCACCGCCGACAAGCAATATGCCACCATACTGACCGACAACATGGTCGGAGCGGGCGTGCACATCAACGCCGTTGGCGGCGACTGTCCGGGCAAGACGGAACTGCACCGCGACATCCTGCTGCGCTCCGACATCTTCGTCGAATACCCGCCGCAGACGCGCATCGAAGGCGAGATCCAGCAGCTTGCGCCGGATCATCAGGTGACCGAGTTGTGGCAGGTGATCACGGGCGCCGTTAAGGGCCGGCGCGATGCCGGCCAGGTTACGCTGTTCGATTCGGTCGGCTTCGCCATCGAGGACTTTTCGGCGCTGCGCTATGTCAGGGATCAACTGATCTCGACCGGCCTCCGCCAGGAGCTCGACATGCTGGCCGATCCCGACGAGCCACGCGACCTCTTCGGCATGCTGCTCAGGGCAGCCCAATAGGGCAGAGGCCGCGCGCAGTTGCGGCGATCCGCATCCTGCTGAATGATCGCGGCCGTTGTCAGCTTTGCCGGCGCGCGGGGAAAAATTGTTCGTCGCGGCGGCTTCGAAGGGCCGATCGTTTCTTTCTTGGCAATCTGGAGTCGATGAGACTTGCAGGCATTGCTGGCGTTGTGACCGCCGAGAGTGCACGCAAGTCCAACAGTCCTGGTTTGCGGATGGGCAAACATCCGCAGAAAACCAGGAAAGGAGCCTGATATGCCCAGAATAGTACCCGTGCTTGATCTGAGCCACTTTGAACAAGACGCATCGGAACGCCGGACGTTTCTGGCGGATCTGCGTTCCGCCTCGCGCGACATCGGCTTTTTCTATCTGGCTGGGCATGGCATCTCGTGGGCGGAGATCAGCGAGGTGCTCACCGCATCGCGCCGCTTCTTTGCCTTGGGCGAGGCCGACAAGCTCGCGATCGAGATGGTCAAGTCCTCGCAGTTCCGCGGCTATACGCGCGCCGGCGGCGAGCTGACCAAGGGCAAGGCCGATTGGCGCGAACAGCTCGACATCGGCGTCGAGCGCCAACCCATAGCGCAAGGGCCGGGAATTCCCGCCTGGACGCGGCTGCAGGGGCCGAACCAATGGCCGGCTGCGTTGCCGGAGCTTAAACCGGTCTTGCTTGCCTGGCAGGCCAAGGCAACAGCGGTGGCGATCCGGCTGCTGAAAGCTTTTGCGCTGTCGCTCGAGCAACCCGAGGATGCCTTCGACCCGATCTATCGAGACTCACCAAACCATCGCATGAAGATCGTGCGCTACCCCGGCCGCGAGGCGACCGGCGGCGACCAAGGTGTCGGCGCGCACAAGGATGGCGGTTTCCTGACTCTGCTGCTCCAGGATGACAACAAGGGACTCCAGGTCGACTATGATGGCAGCTGGGTGGATGTGGACCCCATTCCCGGCACGCTCGTCGTCAACATCGGTGAATTGCTCGAACTGGCCTCGAACGGCTATTTGCGCGCGACCGTGCATCGCGTCGTGACGCCGCCAGCCGGCATCGAGCGCATTTCGGTGCCGTTCTTCTTCAGCGCCAAGCTCGATGCGACGATACCGCTGCTCAAGTTGCCGGAGGAATTGGCGGCGCAGGCGCGCGGGCCGGCCAGCGATCCGGACAATCCGCTGTTTCGCGATGTCGGCACCAATGTGCTGAAAAGCCGGTTGCGCTCGCACCCTGACGTCGCGCGCCGCCATTACGCGGACCTGCTTCAGCCGGGAACCGGAGCGGGTTGAGCCAGTTGATACAGAACGAACCGGATTTTTCGTAATTCGGACCGATTTTAGAAAATCATTTGTCGTGCCCGTGCAAGGACCGGTTCAGAATGACAAATCCGTTCGGTGTTTTCCTCCCATTTCGCTGAACGGTGTTCCCCTCTGAAGGTTATGACCTTCTTTTGGCCGGGCCGTTTTCGCGCCCGGCCATTTTTCTTTCCGCGTGCGCGTTGCCGGTGCGGCGCTGATCCGGCAGAGTTCAACATCTGCCAGCCATTGCAATCAGTGGAAGAAGGAGAGGTCTCATGACATCCAATGTCGCCGTCATTGCCGGGGCGGGCTCCGGCTTGAGCGCCTCGATCGCGCGTCTTCTCGCCAGGGAAGGGTTCCAAATTGTCCTGGCCGCCCGAGATATCGAGAAGCTCGATGCATTGCAGGCGCAAACCGGCGCGCAAGCCGTGGCAACGGATGTCTCCGACGCCACGTCGGTGGAGCGTCTGTTCGATGTCGCCGACAAAGCTGGCCCGCTTTCCCTGGTGGTTTTCAACGCCGGCGGCCGCGCCCGCGGTCCGCTGGCCGAACTCGATCCCGAGGCGGTTCGTCAGGCGCTGCTTGTCGGGGCCTATGGTGGGTTCCTGGTCGGCCAGCAGGCGGCCCGCCGGCTTATCGCTCAAGGGGCGGGCTCGATATTCTTCACCGGAGCGACGGCAAGCGTGAAGGGGTTTGCCGGCTCCGCCGGCTTTGCGATGCCCAAATTCGGATTGCGCGGGCTGGCGCAGTCCATGGCCCGTGAACTGGCGCCCAAGAACGTTCACGTCGCGCATTTCATCATCGACGGCGCCATTGCCTCGGCCACGTCCGGACAGGAGTCCGAACCGCAGGATCGGCGGCTATCGCCGGATGCGATCGCCGAGGCCTATCTCGCCATCCACCGCCAGCACCGCAGCGCCTGGACCTGGGAAATGGAACTCAGGCCGTGGGTCGAAAACTTCTGACCGGATCAGCGATCCATGCGACTTTTGCATGGCTCCTGTGCACGGGCCTTGAGGAGAGTCGACATAGTGTACGGATATCACTATATAGCGGCGGCTTCGATGGCTCGCGCCTTGAAGCGCAACGTCATAAGGCGGCTGTAGCGACAGCCATTGAGATGCGAAACGGACTGGAAGCCGTAAAAGGTAGAAGCAATTGCTTGGAGCGGGCAGATCCCGCCAACGGTACAGTCCTTCAGAAACAGAAAATGTTCTTCACCCCTCGAATTCCTTCGGCTCTGTGGACCCTGGACGGCTTCGGCTTGCCGTCCGGCCGCGACTCGGCTCGAATGGGAACATGCATCCTTTACGGGATGCAGACGTTTAGGATTACCAACCGGCTTTGCCGCAAGGGAATAGCAGTATGAGTGAACACGCGATCGAATTCTTGCGGGGATGGATCGGCGAAAAGGTCCATTGCCAGTCCCCGGCCAGGATCGAGAAGCAGGCCGAGACACTGGCCAGGGAATGCGCCGCCAAGGCGGCCGAGGTCGGCATACCGCTGGAGGATATCCAGGAGGAAGTCGGCGACATCCAGGAACTCATCGCTTCCCGGCTAGAGGAAGCGGCCGAGGCCGATGAAAGCCAGCAGGCTTCCAGCAAGGCCGCGGAATAGATTTTCAGGGGCAACCCTGTCTGAATGCGCGGGCTTCGGCCCGCGTTTTCGTCTTTGGTACCCTTCTCAGCCAAATTTTTCTTTGAGCCACGCTTTCGGCAGGGCAGGCACGAAATTGCCATCGCGACCGGTCATGTCGTGATTGGCGACAAGAGCGTTGAGGATCGATTCCTCCACAGTCTGGATCACGGCATCGAAGAACGGGTCGATGTCCACATCGGGAATAAAATCGGCGCTGGCGATGCGGCCAGTCAGCCCCCGCGCAGCGGCAGGATTGGCGGTCGAGAAGGCGAGAAAAATGTCGCCCGAACTGTGGTAGCCGAAGCCGCCGGTCATGGCGACGCCGAGCGGCACGCGGCGGGCCAGCCGCTTCATCTGGTGCGGCAGGAAAGGCGCGTCGGTCGCGACGACGGCGATGATTGAGCCCTTTTCCGCGCGCGACGTGGTTTCGCGGATCGCCGGTTCGGTGAGTTCGGAACCGGCGCGCAGGCCACGAATGGTGAAATTGTGCCGCTTGCCGAAATTCGACTGCACGAAGCCGCCGACTGTGTAGGTGCGCCCTTGCCATGCGACGATGCGCGAGGCCGTGCCGGAACCGGCCTTGAAGCCGAAAGTGATCATACCGGTGCCGCCGCCGACACTGCCTTCCTCGACCGGTCCACTGGCGGCGGCGTCAAGGGCTTCGGCGACATGCTCCGATGTCAGATGGTGACCGTTGATGTCGTTGAGAAACCCGTCATAGGTCTCCGCTGCCACGGGCAAGCCCCAGGCGCTGTCGACGGCCGCCGGCAGCACTTGGTTCATCCAACGCAGCGTGCCGTCACGCGAAACCCCGCAGGAATGCGTGTTGGTGATGGTGATCGGGAAGTTGAAGGCGCCGGTTTCCTCGATGATGTGCGAGCCGGTCAGCTCGCCATTGCCGTTCTGGCTGAAGATGCGGGCGAAGACCGGCGTTGCCAGCTCGGCGCGCAACCTGGGCAGGATCGCGGTGACACCGGTGCGCACCGGTCCCTTGCCGACGACAAGCGGACCATCGCCCGATATCAGCGTCGCATGGCCGACAGCGACGCCGGGCACGTCGGTGATCGCGTTGAACGGCCCGGGCGTTCCGTCGAAGCCGATGGTGAAGCTTCGCGCGCGCGGCTTGCCGGACGGCGTTGCCAGATGGTGCGGATTGTCGATCATGCTCTTAGAACAAGGATCCCTGATTGCCGGGTTCTTTTGCCTTTGCCGCCGGTCTGGCCACGGGCTTTGGCCGCGCCGCGCCGCTGGTTGCCACCGCATCCGCGGTGCCATCGGCGAACTCCAGCGACAGCGCCATCCCCGACGCCACGTCGGCGGCCTGCTTGATGACCGTGCCGTCGGCATCCTTAACCAGCGCGAAGCCGCGCGCCAGGACGGCCTTGTGCGAAAGCGTCGCCATCAGCCGGTCGGCCTGGATGATGCGGCCGCGCAACCGCTCCAGCCTGAGCAGCATCGCCTGACCGCCGCGTCTCGTCAAAGCCGTCAGAAGATCCCTCTGCACACGTTGCCGCCGGGCTGTCGGCTCGATCGTGATGCGGCCCTGCAGCAAAGCCAATTGCTGCCTGTGCCGCTGCAGCGATGCCTTGGCGCATTTTGGCAATTGATCCGCGGCACGATTGAGCTCCGCGCGCCGGCTTCTCGCCAGGGTGCGCAGCGCCCCTTGCGCCCGCGAAAGGTTACGGTCGTTGGTGCGCCGCGCCTCGGCAATCCGCTGCGACAGCATTGCCGGCGTCAGTTTTACAGCGAAGAATCGCGCCCGCTTGCGCTCGGTGGAAACCATCAGGCCACGACCGAGCCTCGATGTCGCCTCGTCCAGGCGCCGGCGCGGCAGCGCCAGCAATTGGTCGGGCGAGGGCAGCGCACGCGCCGCCGCACGGGCTGCCTGCCGCTTGCGGTCGAAATTGCGCAAGACGGCGGCCTTGAGCCGCGCGCCGAGGCTGGTCAGCGTCGCTTCGAGGTCGGCCTTCACCGGCACGGCGATTTCGGCCGCGCCCGTCGGCGTCGGCGCCCGCACATCCGCGACAAGGTCGATCAGCGTCCAGTCGGTTTCGTGGCCGACAGCCGAAATCACCGGAATGTCGGAGGCGGCGACTGCGCGGGCGAGCACCTCGTCGTTGAAGCCCCACAGATCTTCCAGGCTGCCGCCGCCGCGCGCGATGATCAGTAGATTGGGGCGCTGGATGGGGCTGTCCCACGCCAGTGCGTTGAAACCGGTGACGGCATTGGTCACTTCCGCACTCGCTGTGTCGCCCTGCACGCGTACCGGCCAGACCAGCACATGCAGCGGAAAGCGGTCCTTGATGCGGTGGATGATGTCGCGGATAACCGAGCCGGTCGGCGATGTGACGACGCCGATGGTGCACGGCATGAACGGCAGCCGGCGCTTGCGGCCGGCGTCGAAAAGCCCTTCAGCCTGTAGCCGGCGCTTGCGCTCCTCCAGCAGCGCCATCAGCGCCCCGGCGCCTGCCGGCTCCAGATTGTCGATGACGATCTGGTAGTTGGACTTACCGGGATAGGTGGTGAGCTTGCCGGTGGCGATCACCTCCATCCCTTCCTCGGGGCGGAATTTCAGCCGGCTCATCGTGCCTTTCCACACCACGGCGTCGAGCCGGGCGCGGTCGTCCTTCAGCGCGAAATAGGCATGGCCGGAGGAATGCGGCCCACGATAGCCCGAGATTTCGCCGCGCACCCGCACATTGCCGAAGACGTCCTCGACCGTGCGCTTCAGCGCGCCTGATATCTCGCTCACCGTGTATTCGGTGGCGTTGGTGCGTGATTCGGATGCTGCTTCGCTCATCGGTCGATTGGGGGCCGGTTGGACGCCGACGTCAAGGCGGCCGTGTCAGGCCCGATATTCATGACCCGGTTTTACCAGCCCGGCAGGATCTGGTTCGGCTTGCTCCGCTTCATCTTGGAAAAGGCGAGGGCCGCGAAATCGAACGTCCCCGTCTCCTCGCCGAGCGGCACGGAGATGTTGTCCAGGCTTTCGGAGATGTGGCGGGCAAGCGCATCGACGATCTCCGGCCGCGAGGTCTGGCCACGCATGATGCCGATGCGGCAGTCGGGCAGGGCGCCGAAGCCGTCGGCCTCGCCCAGCACCCTCATGCCGGGCCTGAGCGCGCATTCCGGCAGCACCGAAATCGCCAGGCCGGATAGCACGGCCGCGGTTATCACGGTCGCCGAGAAGCTGGTGAACAGGATGCGGTAGTCGCGGTTCTGCTGGTCCAGCACGTCGACGGCGGCGCGCCTCCAGATGCAGTTCGGCCGGCCGAAGGCCATCGGCAGCGTCTCCTGTTCATGCGTCGCATGGTTGGCCGAGGAGACCCACAGCAGCGGTTCACGCCGCACCACCTCCGATTGGCCGCGCACATCATTGTGCGTCACCAGCGCCAAGTCGAGATTACCGCGCTTGATGTGCTCGACCAGCCCCGGCGTCGGCTCGCAGATGACGGTCAGTTCGACGCGCGGATTGGAGCGGGTGAAGCGCGCCATGATCTCCGGCAGGAAACGGTCGGCGTAGTCGTCCGGCGTGCCGATGCGGATCGTGCCTTCGAGCCGCTGGTCGTCGAAGGCGGCGAGCGTCTCGCGGTTGAGATAAAGCAGCCGCCTTGCGTAGGAGAGCAGCTTGTCGCCTTCCTCCGTCAGCCTGTTGCTGCGCCCCTCCTTCTCGAACAGCGGCTTGCCGATCCGTTCCTCCAGCCGGCGCATCTGCATCGACACCGCCGACTGGGTGCGGTGCACTTCTTCCGCTGCGCGGGTGAAGCTGCCGGTGTCGGCGATCGAGATGAAGGTCTGCAATTGATCCAGATCGAGCGGCGCTTTCATCGATGTGATCCATCACTGGTGTTGATGCCAAAGATTAAAAACATTCGTTGGATTAATCAATCGGTCGATGGCAAATTGGCATTGTCCACATGAAGGCATGTGAATCGAAGCCGGAACGGCCGCTGTCATCAGCGCCGATCGTCGGGTTTCGTCCGTTCGAGTCTGAAGGAGACCGACATGACCACGATCGATTTCGCCACCGAGACCTCACGCATCACCTCGCGTCCGGCCGTTGCGACGCGCGTGGCCAACACCGTCTCCAACGTCTACCGCGCCTGGAAAAATCGCCGCGCCTTTTACCGCCTTGGCGAGATGTCGGACGCCGAGCTCGCCGACATCGGCCTGACGCGCGCCGACCTGCATGTCGCAATCGACGTGCCGTTTGGCCGCGACCCGACGGCAATCCTGCGTGAAATCGCCAGCGATCGCGTGGAAACGATCGAGGACATCGCCCGCAAGGTGGCCTGATTGCCGAGTTTCGGTCCCGTTGAACCTTTTTGCGGTTCAGCGCGACCAAGGTTCATGCAGGCTCCCCACTCCCTGCCGGTTCCCCGCCGGCCTGCCTGCACGCTGCCCGGTCCTCCCAAGGACCGGGCTTTTCCTTTAAGGTTTGCTGAAGGCCCGGGCGACTACCGCCGGTCCATGTCGCGCTTGAACTGGTCGAAGATCGTTTCCACGCCCTTCTGGTACTCGTCGCGCTGCTGGGCGCCGGTTTCGAACATCCTGCCGAAAATGTCGTCGAACGGGTTCCTTGGCCGGCCGCTCGGATTGGCCTGCGGCTGTGGTGCCTGACGCTGCTGCGGTTGCGGTGCCTGAGGTTGCGGCGCCGGCTGCCCGCCCGGCATGCCACCGAAGCCGTCGCCGCCGCTTTGCCGCAGCATCTCCTCGAAGATTTTCCCCAGCGGGTTGTCGCCGTAGGGGCTCTGTGTCTGCTGTGGCTGGGATGGACCTTGTGGTTGTTGCGGCGCGCCGCCACCGAACATATCCTGCAGCACCTTGCCGAGCGGATTATCGCCATAGGGATCGGGTGCCGGCTGCGGCTGGCTTTGTGGTTGCGCTGAGCCGCCGCCGAACATGTCCTGCAAGACCTTGCCGAGCGGGTTGTCCATCTGAGGCGGCGGTGCCTGGCGCTGTTGCGGCGCCGGTGCCTGCATGCCGCCATGCCGCATCATCTGCTCGATGATTTCGCCCAGTGGGTTGTTGCCGCCGCCGAAGCCTCCCGCAGCCTGCATCTGGCCGCCTGTCAACTGGTTTGTCGTCTGCTTGAACAGTCCGCCCATTACCATCGAGGCGATCGCGGGCAGCATCTGCTGCAGGACCTGCTGGCTGACGCCGCTCGCCTGCGCCGCCTGGCTGGCCACGGCGCGCGACAGGTCCTTCGAACCGAACAGATGTCCCAGAATGCCGTTGCCTTCATCGACGCCTTGCGGGGAGAAGGCGCGTGTTGCGTCCTCGAAATACTTAGCGTGCTGGCCGCTTGCCATCGCCGTCATGAAGGCGCCGAGCCCATAGGGATCGGCGGTGTTGCGTTGCAACCCTTGTGAAAAGGCCGGCAACAGTGCGGCGACCGCCGCCTGTGTCTGCTGTAGCGAAAGCCCGTATTGCTGGGCAAGCGCCTGCATGCCATTGCCGCTCTGGGCCTGCGTCAGCATGTCGAACAAGGTGGGCATCGGCTTCTCCTCCGGGAAATCCTCGAAAGAGAGCCTAATTCGTTTCAATGCCCGATTGAAGCCGCTTTTGCCGCTCGTCAATGCCAGGGGTTAATAGGCATATTCCATGAATACCGGCTCGATCGAGCCGCCCCAGCGCGTGTGATAGGCCGACAGCATCTCCTCGGCGCTGGTGGTGCCGCGCGCCACAACCTCGTCGAGCGTGTTGAGGAACGAGGTTTCGTCGTAGCCGTCGCGATTCTTCTTGCCGCGGTTCTTCAGCCCGGTGCGCGAAATGGCCATGACGTCGCGCGCGATTTCGCGCAGCGTGGTGTTGCGGAAGGGTGCGGAAATACCGAGCTCCGGCACGGCGTTGCGCATGGCCAGCACTTCCTTGTAGGTCCAGCTCGACGTCAACGCCTCGGCTGCGTCGAGTGCCGCCTCGTCATAAAGCAGCCCGACCCAGAAGGCCGGCAGCGCGCAGATACGCCGCCAGGGACCGCCATCGGCGCCGCGCATTTCCAGGAAACGCTTCAGCCGAACGTCGGGGAACAAAGTCGACAGATGGTTCGCCCAGTCGCCCATCGTCGGCAGGCCGTCCGGCACTTCGTTACGCGCGGCCCCGGCCATGAACTGGCGGAAGGTGATGTGCGTCATGTCGTGATAGTGGCCGTCACGAATGACGAAATACATCGGCACGTCGAGCGCCCATTCGACATAGTCGGCAAAGCCGAAATCCGGCGAGAAGCAGAATTCGAGCAGGCCGGAGCGCTGGTTGTCGGTGTCGCGCCAGATGTCGCCGCGCCAGCTCTGCAGCCCGTTCGGCCGGCTGTCGGTGAAGGGCGAGTTGGCGAACAGTGCCGTCGACAGCGGCTGCAATTTCAGCGACACCTGCATCTTGCGCCGCATGTCGGTCTCGCTCTCGAAGTCGAGGTTCACCTGGATCGTGCAGGTGCGGTACATCATGTCGAGGCCCTTGGTGCCGACCTTTGGCATGTAGCGCGTCATGATCTCATAGCGCGACTTCGGCATTTTCGGCGTCTCGGCCAGCGACCATTTCGGGCTGCCGCCGAGGCCAAGGAAGCGGATGCCCATCGGCTCGGCGATCTCGCGCACCTGCGCCAGGTGGGCGTTGCCTTCCCGGCAGGTCTGGTGGATGGACTCCAGCGGCGCACCGGAGAGCTCGAATTGTCCGCCGGGCTCAAGCGAAATCGCGCCCTGGCCGGTCGGCTCGACCAGACCGATGATGCGGCCGGCATCCATGATCGGATCCCAGCCCAGCTTGTTCTGCATGCCTTCTAGGATGGCGCGGATGCCGCGCTCGCCGCCGTAAGGCACCGGTGCGTTGCCATCGACATAGAACGGGAATTTTTCGTGCTCGGTACCGATGCGCCATTTTTCACGCGGCTTGTTGCCTTCGGCCAGGTGCTCGACAAGCTCGTCTACGCCTTCGATGGGCCGGAAATCGGTTGTGTCGCGCGCCATTGTCAAGCCCTCAAAGGCGGTTGGACCACCGCCGGCGCTAAATGGACGAAATGTCAGTAGCCGATCAAGCGAAAAATCCTGAGCCACAGGTCAAGAGGAATTGAAGGCTACTGCCCGCAAGCACCTCTTGCGAGAGACAACGTCCTACCAGTCGCCGATTGTTGCCTGCATCGCCGCAAGCGCCGCCACGGCCGCCGTGTCGGCGCGCAGGATACGCGGCCCGAGCGGAATGGCGGTCACGAAGGGGAGCGCCCGCAACATTTTACGCTCCTCGTCGGAAAAGCCGCCCTCAGGCCCGACCAGCAGGGCAAGCTTTTTCTCCTTTACCGCCTGCAAGGCAGGCAACGGGTTGTTGGTCGAGGCGTCCTCGTCGCAGAAGATCAGCCGCCTTTCCTTGTCCCACCCGGTCAGCAGGCGCTCGAATTTTTCCGCCTCGCGAACCTCCGGCACCGCCAGGATGCCGCATTGTTCGGCGGCCTCGACGACATTGGCGCGCAGGCGATCGATCGACGGTTTTGCCACCTGCGTGTGCTGGGTGATGACCGGCTGCAAGATGCCGGCGCCCATCTCGACCGCCTTCTGCACGAGATAATCGAGCCGGCCTTGCTTCAGCGGTGCGAAACAATAGATGAGATCCGGCAAAGGCGGCTGCGGTCTTTGCGGTGCCAGTACCTTCAGCCGCACCGACCGCTTTGATTTCGCTGATATCGCCGCCGACCACTCGCCGTCGCGGCCATTGAAGACAAGGATCTCGGTGCCTTCGGCGAGCCGTAGCACATGCAGGAGATAATGGCTCTGCTGCTGGCCGGGTTCGAACTCGATGTCTGGTCCGAGGTCATCGGGCACGAACAGACGTTGCATCTTGTAGTTGGCGCGCATGGCCGAGGAATGGGCGAGGCGGCCGCCGGCGTCAAGCCTTGGCGGAAGGATGCCACACGGGTTGAAAGCCATGGCGCAGGACGGCAAGCGTCGTTTCCGGGGTCAGCAGCACAAGCGTCTTGTCCTCGAACCGATCAAGGCTGGTCGGCGGGCCATATCCGGCAAAAGCCCATGGCAATGCCTTGCCATGGCGCAGGGCATAGGCGTTGCCGCCAGCTGCGATCATCGCGCCATCGGGCAGGCGGGCAAGCGCGTCCATTGTGACTACAGGCCGTTTGCCGCTCGAGGCCAGCCGCTCCGTGTGCAGTCGCTTGTCGACCCGCGGCGCGCGTGGCTCGGCAATCCCGAAGGCTTGGCCGAAACGCCCGACAAAATCCTTGGCCCGTGCGCGCTGGCAAAAGAAGCAGGGGCGATGCCCGGCGGCGAGCGCCGTCACCTCGTCGAGAAAGAACAATTCGGTCCAGCCGGCCTTGCCACCGGCCCGGTTGCGGCCCATCGGCTCGCGCCGCACATTGCGGAATTGGCACACGCAGATGATCCAGGCCTGAAGCGCCCAGCGCTTTTTCAGGAGAGTCTTTGTCGCGGGGGCATGGATGATGCCGCGATTGCCGGTGAACAGGCCGCGCTCCGGCACGGCGTGGATGGCGCCGAACGGATCGACCCGGTTCTGCAGTGGCATAGTTTTCTCCGCGCGCCCGTATCTTGGCTGAAATGCCGGCGTCATGATATCGCTCGCGGCACCTTTTTCATGTCAGCAGGTTTTCGATGCGTGTGCTGGTTGTCCAGAACTACGACAATACCGGGCTCGGCCAGGTCGGCGCGGCACTGGCGGAAGCGGGTGCCGATCTCGATGTGCGCCTCCCCTACAAGGGCGATCCGCTGCCACAGGACGCAACCGGCCATGATGCCATGGTGGTGCTCGGCGGCGGCCAGAATGCGCTGGCCGACGAAGAATATCCCTATTTTCCGGCGCTGCTCGAACTGACCCGCGATTTTGCCGGCAAGGACCGCGCCGTGCTCGGCATCTGCCTCGGCGGCCAACTCGTCGCCCGTGCCTTTGGCGGCGAGAACCGCATCGGCGGCGCCAATGAATTCGGCTGGCGCGGCGTGTCGCTGACGCCGGACGCCAGGGCCGATCCGGTGCTGGCTGAGCTGCCGGAGAAGTTCCCGATCTTCCAATGGCACGACGACACGTTCGTGCTGCCCGAAAACGCCGTGCGGCTCGCCGGCAACGATGTCGCCGAAAACCAGGCGTTTCGCCTCGGCCGCGCCATCTACGGCTTCCAGTTCCACTTCGAAGCTGACCGGCCGATGGTGAAGGACTGGAGCTCCTCCTTCGCGCCGATCATTGCCGCGCGCCATCCCGACTGGGCCGGCAGGCTCGATGGCGAAATGGCCCGCAATGGCCCTGACGCCGATGCTGCTGGTCTCGCCATTGCCCGTGCCTGGGTGGCGACGATCTGAGAGGCTGTCAGAGCGAATTTCGAAACAGCCTGAGCGTCCATCCCTCGCGTTCTGCGTGACATAATTGGCACGCGGCCATGAATCCGTCCGGGAAAACCCCTTTCATCCTTGGCTTGTGTCCGGCCGTCATCCTAGAAGGCGCGCGCTCTATGTCGGCTGTGCAACCGGGATGAACCTTTTGTGTGACCCGCGCGACACACCATCGATACGGAACACGCCTAGAAGCGCGAAATCGTGGAAACTTTGAAGCGATTTGTCCTTTTCAACGCATTGGTAACCGCCTCGTGCACAGATGCAGAAGGCTCAACAAGAGATGACCTCCGTGAAAGCAGCGCTTCTGTCCTTTGCCATGTTGTCCGCCATCGTGCTTTGCGGTCTTGGTATCTATGCCGCCGATGCGGCCAACAACCACAACGCCGTCGACGGCTACGGCGTCACCGCCTCCCTGCGCTAAGCCAGGGCATCCGTCACACCCTCGGGCGCCGAGGCCCTCAAGGCTCTTTTATCGACATTTCCAGGATGCGTTTGTCCACGCCGTCCACAACGAGCGCGGTAAGCATGCCTGATTGCCAGGCAAGCGTGTCGACATTGACGCGGTTGGCCATCACTTCCGCCTCCGGGACCGGTGTGTGACCGTGCACCACGACCTTGGCGAAGAGGCCGGTGTGGTCGTGGAAAACATCGCGGATCCAGATCAGGTCCTGCGGGTTCTGATTGTCCAGGGGAATGCCTGGCCTAATGCCGGCATGGCAGAAGAAGAAGTCGCCTGACGTCACCGAGAACGGCAACGATCGCAGGAAGTCGACATGGCTTTGCGGCACGGCTTCGAGCAGGGCTTGGTGGCCCTTGCGCATGGCTGATTCCGCCTTGCCGAACCAAACGCCGCTGCCGTTGCTGATCGTCACCCCATAGGATTGCGCGGTCTGGATACCGCCAAAGCGGATGAAGAGCCCTTCGGGATCGGGTGTCTTGAGAAAGTCGAGAAAGCCGATGTCGTGGTTGCCAACCAGCATCATGTTTCGCGGATCGCGTTCGCGCGCTTCGATCAGAAAGTTGATGACGCCCTTGGAGTCCGGTCCGCGATCGACATAGTCGCCAAGATGGATGATGCGCCAGTCCGCAACCAGGTCCTTCGCGATCTCGGCCTTGATCTGGCCGTGCATGGCGGCCAGCAGGTCGAGCCGGCCATGCACGTCGCCGATCGCGTAGAGACGCACGCCGGCCGGCCCGCGTGCGTCGAGGAAATGGATGCCGGGTTCCGCCAAGGTCTTGATCTCC
Source organism: Mesorhizobium sp. B2-3-13 (assembly GCF_006442195.1). Taxonomy (NCBI): domain Bacteria; kingdom Pseudomonadati; phylum Pseudomonadota; class Alphaproteobacteria; order Hyphomicrobiales; family Phyllobacteriaceae; genus Mesorhizobium; species Mesorhizobium sp. B2-3-13. The sequence continues at coordinate 146,198 of NZ_VFVQ01000005.1, read as the reverse complement.
GTGGTCAGATGTCACGGACTTAGCGCCGGAGCTGGTCCTTGCCCATGTCGGTGACCAGACGCTTTCCGCACAGAGCCAGCGTAATGTCCATCTCCTTGCGGATGATTTCCAGCGCTTTGGTAACCCCTTCCTTGCCGAGCGCGCCCAGGCCGTAAAGAAATGGTCGGCCGATATAGGTGCCCTTGGCGCCGAGGCAGAGCGCTTTCAACACGTCCTGGCCGGAGCGGATGCCGCCGTCCATATGCACTTCTATTCTGTCGCCAACCGCATCGGCGATCTCCTCCAGCACCATGATCGACGATGACGCGCCATCGAGCTGCCGCCCGCCATGGTTCGAAACGATGATCGCATCGGCGCCGGTCTTGGCCGCCATCAGTGCGTCTTCCTTGTCGAGAATGCCCTTGAGGATCAGCTTGCCGCCCCAGCGCTCCTTGATCCAGGCGACGTCCTTCCACGACAGTTGCGGATCGAACTGCTCCGTCGTCCATGACGACAGCGAAGCCACGTCGCCGACGCCCTTGGCATGGCCGACGATATTGCGGAAGGTACGGCGCTTCGTGCCAGCCATGCCCATCCACCAGCTAGGCCGCACCGCGATGTTGGCTATGTTGGCCAGCGTCATCTTGGGTGGCGCTGAAAGCCCGTTGCGAACATCCTTGTGGCGCTGGCCGAGGACCTGCAGGTCGAGCGTCAGCACCAGGGCCGAGCACTTCGCCGCCTTCGCCCTGTCGATCAGATTGAGCACGAAGTCCTTGTCGCGCAGTACATAGAGCTGGAACCAGAACGGTTTCTTTGTCACCGAAGCGACATCCTCGATCGAGCAGATGCTCATCGTCGAGAGCGTGAACGGCACGCCGAATTCCTCTGCCGCCTGCGCTGCCAGCATCTCGCCGTCGGCATGCTGCATGCCGGTCAGGCCGGTCGGCGCCAGCGCTACCGGCATCGACACTTTCTGGTCGATCATGGTCGTTTCCAGTGAGCGGTTGCTCATGTCGACCAGCACGCGCTGGCGGAACTTGATCTTCTGGAAGTCTTCCTCGTTCGCGCGGTAGGTGCTCTCGGTCCAGGCGCCTGAGTCGGCATAGTCGAAGAACATCTTGGGCACGCGCCGGCGCGCGAGATCCTTGAGGTCTGCGATGGTGAGAATGTCGCTCATGATGATCCCCGCTTGGTCGAATTGACTAGGAGCGCCTGCGCGCTGGTTCGCTGTCGCCGGCTTCCGAACGCTGCCTCAGCCTCAGCCGCGACACGCGTTGCCAGTCGCCGCTGCGCTCGGCTTCCGCCATCGAACGCTCGACATAGGTCATGTGGTCCATTGCCGCCTGGCGGGCGCCGGCCGGATCGCCGGCCTTGACCGCGGTGTGGATCGCCCGGTGCTGCGCCAGCAGCGCCTCGCGCGCGCCGGGCACTGTGAACACCAGCAGCCGGTTCTGGAACACGCCTTCCGACAAAAGCCGATAGCAGGAACGCAGCGTGTGCAAGAGCAGGATGTTGTGCGCGCATTCGCAGATCGCATGATGGAATTCGACGTCGATCTCGGCCTCGTCGTCGAAGTCGCCGGTGCGATGCGCCTCGTCCATGCGTGCCATGATGCGGTCGAGTAGGGCAAGGTCCTCGGGTGTGGCGCGCCGCGCCGCATATTCGGCGGCTATGCCTTCGATCTCGCGGCGGTATTCCAGATAGTCGGCCACCGCCTTGCGATGCGTCGAGATCAGGTCCGCCACCGGCTTGGTGAACAACTGGCCGATAATGTCGGCGACGTGGGTACCGCCGCCCGGACGTGTCGACAGCAGGCCGCGCCCTTCGAGCGCCTTCAGCGCATCGCGCAGAATGGGCCGCGACACATCGAACCGGCGTGCCAGCTCGCGCTCGCCGGGCAGCCGGTCGCCGGTGCGCAGCACGCCTTCGAGAATTAGGCTTTCGATCTGCTGCACCACCTCGTCGGCGGTGCGCGAATGCTCGATCCTGGAGAAAATGTCGCCCAAAGGAAGCGCCTGGAGAACGGAATGATGTCGCGCAGATTAATGCCTCCGTCGCCAACTGGTCAAATTATTTATCCAATTCGTCTCATCGGGTCGATTTCCGCGTCGCGCCGGCATATCGCCTCGGGCTAAACTTTGCTGTTTACGTCCCTCGCCGATTGCCGCAAGAGGACGCCATTGCACGAAGGGTCGAAACCAGGGGGACCAGACGTGTCGGACGAGACGTCCAATCTTGAATTCCAGCCGCGCAGCCAAGGCAGTGTCCTGGGCTTTCCGGCGCATGAAGGCCGGCCCGGCGCGCTCGGCGAGGTTCATGCCCGCCCGCATCCGCTGGTCGAGAAGCCGCGCGTGCTCGTCCAACTCTCCTTCATGACCGAAGGCGGCTCCGCGGTCGACCATGCCGTGCTTTCGGAACTGTCACGCCGCCTCGGCATCGCCGCGCCCGAGCGTCATGCCCGCCACCACGCCATGAAATGGGGCAAGGGCACGCTGCGCTGGGAGCGGCACACGGAATTCTCGACCTATCTCTGGGAAGGGCCGTTGGCCGAGAACGGGCGGGGGCAAGAGGATTCGCCATTCGGCAACGGTTTTTCGCCGCCGGGAACCGTCATCTCGGGTATCCGGCTCGAGATCCGCAAATGGACGCAGGCGAACGAGAGGCTGATCGCCGGCTTCGATCCGACCAGCCTCTGTCACTCGCTGGTCGAACGCGGCAGCGCGGCGATCGTCACCGACTTCCGCCAGGACGGCGACGGCATGACCCGCATGCTGGTGCTCGACCGTGGTCTCACTCCGGCCAGCACCGGCGCGCTGTCGCAGCGGCTGATCGACATCGAAACCTACCGCACGCTTGCCATGCTCGGCCTGCCGCTGGCGCTCACCTTGTCCGGCCGCGCTCGCCGCATCGAGGACCGCTTGGCGCAGACGACGCTGGAAATGAAGGTCGCCGAGACGCGCGACAACCAGACGCTGCTCGCCGGCCTGACGGAGCTTGCCGCCGAACTGGAGGCTGATGCCGCTTCCAGCCTCTACCGCTTCGGCGCCAGCCGCGCCTATGACGGCATCGTCACGGAAAGGCTGGAGGCGTTGGATGAGGAGCCTGTCCAGGGCTACGACACCTGGGCGGGCTTTCTGCTGCGGCGCATGGCGCCAGCCATGCGCACCTGCCGCTCGGTCGAGGAGCGCCAGGCCAATCTGTCGCGGAAGCTGACCCGTGCCACTACGCTGCTGCGGACCTGGGTCGATGTGGAGGTCGAGAAGCAGAACCGCGACCTGCTCGCCTCGATGAACAACCGCGCCCGCCTGCAACTGCGCCTGCAGCAGACCGTCGAAGGCCTCTCGGTCGCCGCCGTCTCCTATTACGTGGTCGGCCTCATCGGCTATGTCGCCAAGGGCGCATCGGTTTTTGGCCACACCTTCGCGCCGGAGGTCGTCACCGCCTCCTCGGTGCCGTTCGCCGTCCTGCTGGTCTGGTGGGGCGTGCGCAGGGTGCGACGGATGCATTCCGAGCCGGCGAAACATCCGGGCGAATAGTCCGCGCATGCTTCGAACGCAATAGAAATGCAGCGGCAGATTGCCGCTGCGGAAGCTTTGCCCGCGTTCGCCGCCCGGATGCCACCAAAGCAGGGTTTGCAACAAATGCCGCTAGCTGGTAAATCATTTTTACCAGTCGAGTGGAGGAAGCGCCGATGTCCGGCCTTGCCATGCCCAAGCCAGACGCCGGGACGCTGCGCCGGCGCAACGAAATCGTCGCCGACATGCGCATCATCGTGCCGGGCGAGGGCGTGGTCGACGCCGCCAACGAAATGCGAGCCTTCGAAAGCGATGGCCTGACCGCCTACCGGCAAGTGCCACTGGTCGTGGTCCTGCCCGAGACGGTGGCGCAGGTCTCGCGCGTGCTGAAATACTGCAACGACCGCAACATTCGCGTCGTGCCGCGCGGATCCGGAACCTCGCTGTCGGGCGGCGCGCTGCCGTTGGAGGACGCGGTGCTGCTCGTCATGAGCAGGTTCAACCGCATCCTCGAGATCGATTTTCCCAACCGTATCGTCGTCGCCCAGCCCGGCGTCACCAATCTCGGCATCACCATCGCCGTCGAGCAGGACGGGTTTTACTATGCCCCCGATCCATCCTCCCAGATCGCCTGCTCGATCGGCGGCAACGTGGCGGAGAATTCCGGCGGCGTGCACTGCCTGAAATATGGCCTCACCGCCAACAATGTGCTCGGCATCGAGATGGTGCTGATGAATGGCGAGGTGGTGCGGCTCGGCGGCGGCCACCTTGACGCCGAGGGCTATGATCTGCTCGGCGTCATGACCGGTTCGGAAGGTCTGCTCGGCGTCGTCACCGAGGTCACCGTGCGCATCCTGAGGAAGCCGGAGACGGCGCGCGCCCTGCTGATCGGCTTTCCGACCAGCGAGCAGGGCGGCCAGTGCGTCGCCGACATCATCGGCGCCGGCATCATTCCAGGCGGCATGGAAATGATGGACCGGCCGGCGATCCATGCGGCGGAAGATTTTGTCCATGCCGGCTATCCCCTCGATGTCGAGGCGCTGCTGATCGTCGAGCTCGACGGTCCGAGCGTGGAGGTCGATCATCTCATCACCGCGGTCGAGGCGATCGCCATCCGCAACGGCTCGACTACGTGCCGCATCTCGCAGTCCGAGCAGGAGCGGCTGAGTTTTTGGGCCGGCCGCAAGGCGGCCTTCCCCGCCGTTGGCCGCATCTCGCCCGACTATTACTGCATGGACGGCACGATCCCACGCAAGGAGTTGCCGCGCGTGCTGGCCGGCATGCGCGAGCTGTCGGAAAAATACGGTCTCGGCGTCGCCAATGTCTTTCACGCCGGCGACGGCAATCTGCATCCGCTGATCCTTTACGATGCCAATGTGCCGGGCGAACTCGACAAGGCGGAAAGCTTCGGCGCCGACATTTTGCGGCTTTGCGTCAAGGTCGGTGGCGTGCTCACCGGGGAACATGGCGTCGGGGTCGAGAAGCGCGACCTGATGCCGGAAATGTTCAACCAGGTCGACCTCGATCAGCAAATGCGCGTCAAATGCGCTTTCGACCCCAACCATTTGCTCAATCCCGGAAAGGTGTTCCCGCAACTGCGTCGCTGTGCTGAACTCGGCCGCATGCACGTGCACCGCGGCCAGATGGCATTTCCCGACATTCCGAGGTTTTGAGATGATGGGGCCGCAGAACTCGGGTTCCTCGCCCCCGCAAAGCGGGGGGAGGAATCAGGTGCGAATATGACCTTCACCCCCACCACCTCAGATGAAGTCCTCTCCACCGTTGCCTGGGCGGCGGCAGAGGAAATATCGCTCGAAATCCTTGGCCGCGGCTCCAAGCGCGGCATCGGTCGTCCGTTGCAGACCGAGCACACGCTCGACCTGTCGAAACTCTCGGGCGTGATCCTCTATGAGCCCGCCGAACTGGTGCTGTCGGCCAAATCAGGCACGCCGCTGGCCGAGATCGAAAAGCTGCTGGCTGAAAAGGGCCAGCAGCTTGCCTTCGAGCCGATGGACTACGGCCTGTTGCTCGGTGGCGAGCCGGGCAAAGGCACCATTGGCGGCGTGCTCGGCGCCAACCTGTCCGGTCCCCGCCGGCTGAAGGCGGGCGCCGCGCGCGACCATATCCTGGGCATCAATGTCGTTTCCGGCCGGGGCGAAGCCTTCAAGTCGGGCGGCCGCGTGGTCAAGAACGTCACCGGCTACGATCTGTCGAAGCTGATGGCCAACAGCTGGGGTACGCTGGCCGTCTTCACCGACGTCACCTTCAAGGTGCTGCCAGCGGCCGAGACCGAAGTCACGCTCGCCGTTCGTGGCCTGCTCGATGATGCCGCCTGCACCGCCATGGCCTTGGCGCTTGGTTCCAGCGCCGAAGTGTCGAGTGCCGCCCACCTGCCGGAGCGCATCGCCGCGCGTGTTGCCGGCGGCACGCTCGGCAGTGATGCCGCCACGCTGCTGCGCGTCGAGGGCTTTGGTCCTTCCGTCGCCTATCGTATCGCCGCGCTGAGGACACTGCTCGGCAAGGCCGGGCCGCTGGAGGAGATTGCCAGTGAGACCTCCAAGGCAATCTGGCGCGATATGAGGGATTGCCGGCCCTTCGTCGATGGCAGCGAGAAGCCGGTCTGGCGGGTCTCGATGATGCCCGCCCAGGGGCATCAGATGGTTCTGACGCTGCGCATGCAGGCCGCCGTCAGCGCCTTCTACGACTGGCAGGGCGGGCTGGTGTGGCTGCGCATGGAGGAGGGCGATCCCGAAGCCGCTCTGCTGCGCGGGCTTCTGAGGAAACATGGCGGCGGCCATGCGACGCTGGTGCGCGCTACCCCTTCCCATCGGGCGGCTCTGCCGGTGTTCGAGCCGCAGGCGCCGGCATTGGCGGCGCTCAGCCAGCGGCTGAAGCAGGAATTCGACCCGAAGAACATCCTCAATCCCGGCCGCATGGCCTAGGACATCAGAGATGCAGACCAATTTTTCGCCCGCCCAGCTTGCCGATCCGCATGTCGCGGAGTCCGAAAAGGTCCTGCGCAAATGCGTGCATTGTGGCTTCTGCACCGCCACCTGCCCGACCTATGTGACGCTTGGCAACGAACTCGATTCGCCGCGCGGGCGCATCTATCTGATCAAGGACATGCTGGAGAACGGCCGTCCCGCCGACAAGGAGATCGTCACCCATATCGACCGCTGCCTGTCCTGCCTCGCCTGCATGACCACCTGCCCGTCGGGCGTCAACTACATGCACCTGGTCGACCATGCCCGCGCTCATATCCAGGAAACTTACACGCGGCCGCTGCTCGACCGGCTGACCCGCGCCATGCTGGCCTTCGTGCTGCCTTATCCCCAACGCTTCCGCGCCGCGCTCAAGCTGGCCAGGCTGGGCAAGCCTTTCATCGATCTGTTCGAAAAAATTCCGGCGCTGAAGCCTCTCGGCGCGATGCTCAAGCTCGCACCGGCGTCGATCCCGGCGGCCTCGCCGATGGCCTTGCCGGGCGTCCATGCTGGGCAGGGGACGAAAAAGGGCCGGGTCGCCATCCTTACCGGATGCGCGCAGTCGGTGCTTGATCCCGGCATCAACGACACCACCATCTCGTTGCTGACCCGGCTCGGCGTCGAGGTCGTGGTGCCGCCGGGCGAGGGCTGCTGCGGCGCACTGGTTCATCACATGGGGCGGGAAGAAGCCGCCCTTGCTTCGGCCAGGCAGAATGTCGATGCCTGGACGCGCGCCATCGAGCAAGGCGGGCTCGACGCCATCATCATCACCGCGTCGGGCTGCGGCACGACGATCAAGGATTACGGCTTCATGCTGCGGCTCGATCCGGCCTATGCCGACAAGGCCGCGCGCGTGTCGGGGCTGGCCAAGGATATCACCGAGTATCTGTCCGCCATCGATCTGCCTGAACCGGTGCGCAAGCCGGGCACGGTCGTTGCCTATCACTCAGCCTGCTCCATGCAGCACGGCCAGAAGATCATCCGCCAGCCGAAGGAACTGCTCGCCAAGACCGGCTTCGTCGTGCGCGAGCCGCGCGAGGGGCACCTCTGTTGCGGCTCGGCCGGCACCTACAACATCCTGCAATCCGAGATTTCGGCCAGGCTGCGCGATCGCAAAGTGAAAAATATCGAGGCGACGGGCGCCTCGATCGTCGCCACCGGCAATATCGGCTGCATCACGCAGATCGCATCCACCGCCAGGATGCCTGTGGTGCATACGATCAAGCTGCTCGACTGGGCTTATGGCGGGCCGAAGCCGGAAGGCGTTCTGGAAGAAAGCTTGGTGGCGGCGGAGTAGGTAGGCCCACCGCTACTCGGCCGCGAGCCTGCCCGCCGTGCCGTAGGTAGCTTCATAAAGCGCGCGCTGGCGGCTGAGCGCCACCATCGTGTTGCGCAGCAGGATCGCCACCGTGATCGGGCCGACGCCGCCTGGCACAGGTGTGATCCAGGAGGCAACCTCGCGTACGCTTTCGGTGTCGACGTCGCCGACAATGCGGCTCGTGCCATCAGGCCCAATTTCGGAATTGATGCCGATATCGATGACGGCCGCCCCTGGTTTCACCATGTCGGCCTTGATCAGCCTGGGCTTGCCAACGGCGACGAACAGCGCGTCGGCGCGCCGCGCATGGGCGGCAACCGAGCGCGTCATGTGATGGCAGACCGTCACGGTCGCGCCTTCGCTCATTAGAAGGAAAGCGATCGGCTTGCCGACGATTTCCGAATGGCCGACGATGACCACTTCAAGCCCCTTGAGATCAAGGCCGGTTTCCTTGAGCAGTTCGACCGAGGCCGCCGCGGTGCAGGGCGCGAGGTCGAGCTGGTTGTAGACGATGTTGCCGATCGAGGCCGGGTGCATGCCCTCGACGTCCTTCAGCGGATGCACGGCCGCCTGCAGCGTCTTGATCGGGATATGCGCGGGAACCGGCCGCTGGATGATGATGCCGGTGACGCGCGGATCGGCATTCAGGCCGTGGATGGCTGCTTCGAGTTCACCTGCGGTGATGGTGGCGGGAAAACGCCGCTCCTCGAAATCGATGCCGGCGAGCTGTGCCTTCGCACGCTGGTTGCGCACATAGACATCGACCGCGTCGGTATCGCCGACGGTGATCGAGATCAGCTTGGGCGGGAAACCCTCAGCCTTGGCAATGGCCGCGTCCTCGCGCACGGCGGCGATGATGCGCTGGGCAACCGGCCCGCCCTTGAGATAGCGGCTGTCGTCGGACGGGGACATAGTTCGAACCTTTGGTGGGGAAATTGTGCACTGCAATAGCAGAGCATGGTCCGGAAATCAGCCCCGAAAACGAAACACCGTGCTTTCGGGGCGACCTGTCGCACCGTGAAACGAAAAGGGCAGCCCGGTTACCCGTGCTGCCCTCTCGCGACTGGCCGTATCCCCACACGGCCCGTCCCCCGTTAACTCGCTGCCAGTCTAAGCACGTCTTCCAAAAGTGCGCTATGACTTGAGGGCAACAGTGCGTCAAAAACTACTCAACACTGCTTAACCGGCTGATTCGCTATCATTATATCACTTCGACCGTCGTTCCGACATTGACCCGTTCATAGAGGTCGACGACATCCTCGTTGCGCATGCGGATGCAGCCCGACGACACCGCGCCGCCGATCGTCCAGGGCTGGTTGGTGCCGTGGATGCGGTACTCGGTGGTGCCGAGATAAAGCGCGCGCGCGCCGAGCGGGTTTTCCATGCCGCCGGCCAGATAGGTCGGCAGGTAGCGGCCCTTGGCCGCCTCGCGCTTGATCATCTCCGCCGGCGGACGCCAGTCCGGCCAGACGCGTTTGTTGGTGATCTTGTGCGTGCCCGACCATTCGAAGCCGGGCTTGCCGGTGCCGACGCCGTAACGCCGCGCCTTGCCGTTCTTCTCGACCAGATAGAGGAAATTCTGCGTGGTATCGATGACGATGGTGCCCGGCTTCTGGGCGCCTTCATAGGCGACTTCCTGCGGCAGGTAGACCGGATTGATCTGCGGGCGCATGACCATGCGTTTGGCCGGGGCCTGCACGGCGGCCGTCTGCACGCGGTCGGGCTGCGCGGTGCGCTGGCGCGGCTGCGCGGCCTGTCGGTTCTGCCGAGCGATACCCGGCGCATGGCCGAGTTGCAGCACCCAGGGCGCGGAAAGGTCGGGGCTCACCATCACCGGCGGTCTGTCGGCATAGCGGTCGCCGGCGGTTGAGGGTGTGACGCCGGCGGCAAACACAGCCACGGCGCCGAGCAAGGGAAACAGAACTCTCTTCATCGGGAACGCACCTTGATCGTCTAATACACCGGGCGAGAACGCTCCCGGCTTGCGCGATCATTGGCGGCGAGCAGCAACCGAAACATGAATCGGAATGCGTAAAATGCGGTTCTGTCAGTAAACCCTTTGGTGTGGTTACCGTCGGGTTCAGGAATCTGGTAAAGCCACGGTAAAGACAGCGCGGAAGCGTGTTAACGGATGGAATTTTCAGGATGAGCAATGAAAAAACCGGCCTGCTTGCCGGTCCTGACGGTGTCGCGCGCTGCTTCTGGCATGGCAATCTGCCCGACTATCTGCATTACCATGACCATGAATGGGGCCGGCCGGTGGCCGACGACCGCAGGCTGTTCGAGAAGATCTGCCTGGAAGGGTTCCAGTCGGGCCTGTCGTGGCTGACCATTCTGCGCAAGCGGGAGAATTTTCGCGAGGCCTTCGCTGGCTTCGACTTCGACAAGGTCGCCACCTTCACCGAACGGGACGTCGAGCGCCTGCTCGGCAATGCCGGCATCATCCGCCATCGCGGCAAGATCGTCTCGACCATCAACAATGCCAAACGCGCCCGCGAAATGGTCGACGAGTTCGGCTCCCTGGCCGCCTGGTTTTGGAAGTTCGAACCCGGCAGGGAGGAACGGCCGCAAACCGTCGACCTCGCCCATCTGCGCGCCAACCCGACCACCGCGGTCTCCGTGCGGATATCGAAGGACCTGAAGAAGCGCGGCTGGACCTTCGTGGGCCCGACCACGGTCTACGCCTTCATGCAGGCCATGGGCATGGTCAACGATCATCTCGAGGGGTGTGTGTGCCGCAAGGAGGTCGAGAAGGAACGGAAGGCTTTCAAACGGCCGAAATAGCTACGGGCAGTTCAGGTGCCGTTGGCACCGGCCAGGAACAGCCCGGCGACGATCGCCGCCACGGCAGCCACTGTCGGATAGATCACCAGCAGGCCGGTCAGCAAGGCGTCGCGCAGGGAAGGATCCTTGCCGGTGTCGGCCGGTACATCGAACGGTCCGGCCGCCTGGCCAATCATTTTCGGTGCATGGATGCCCGCCGGGCGCAGACGTGCCGGCAATTCACCGGCTTCGCCGTTGGCATGGAATGTCGTTGCGCTGGTCATGTCCCGAACCCCTTCGTGTCGGTATGCTATGTCGGCCGCGATTGTGTCGGCACGATGCCGGGCTGATGGCGGGATTGTTTCCATTTCGGTGCGTGCTTGTTTCGGCGAACGCCCGCGCGTGCCCCTCGCACGCCTGGATACCGTGCCCGCCGCCGGCCTTGCCGCATAGGGCCTCTTCGGTTAGGACACGCCCGTTGCGAAAATCGCAACGCTGTTAAGCTTTCAGCAACACGAAATACCGGGCGAATCCCATGGCCGACAAATCGGAAAAGACGAAAGCGCGGCTGCCACGCGGTTTTGCCGACCGCAGCGCCGAAGACATTCGCGCCGTCGAGAAGATGATGGCGACGATCCGCTCGGTCTATGAGCTTTATGGCTTCGAGCCGGCCGACCAGCCGCTGATCGAATACACCGATGCGCTGGGAAAATTCCTGCCCGACCAGGATCGGCCGAACGAAGGTGTTTTCTCGTTCCAGGACGATGACGACCAGTGGCTGTCGCTGCGCTACGACCTGACCGCGCCGACGGCGCGCTTCGTCGCCGAGAACTTCGAACGCCTGCCGAAACCCTATCGCAGCTACCGTTCCGGCTGGGTGTTTCGCAACGAAAAGCCCGGTCCCGGCCGCTTCCGCCAGTTCATGCAGTTCGACGCCGATACGATCGGCACGCCGGGCGTGGCGGCGGACGCGGAGATGGCGATGATGATGGCCGACGTCATGGAAGCGCTCGGTATCAAGCGCGGCGACTACGTCATTCGCGTCAACAACCGCAAGGTGCTGGACGGCGTGCTGGAGGCGATCGGACTTGGCGGTGACGAGAATGTCGGGCGCAGGCTGACGGTGCTGCGTGCCATCGACAAGCTGGACAAGCTCGGTCCGGAAGGGGTCCGGCTTCTGCTTGGGCCGGGGCGCTGGGACGGTGGCAAGGAAGGCGAGGGCGACTTCGCCAAGGGCGCCGGGCTGAATGACACGCAAGCCGAGGCCGTTCTTCTGGCGACCACGCGCAATACGCAGGCTGGCCAGGATGCCAGCGTCAGCGGGAACGCGGTCTACCAGGAGGGCGTTGGCGAACTCGCGACGATCGAAGCCCTGGTCAGGGCCGCCGGATATGCCGAGGACCGCATTGCCATGGATCGTTCTGTCGTCCGCGGCCTGGAATATTACACCGGCCCGGTCTTCGAGGCCGAGCTTCTAGCCGAAATCCCCAATGAGGACGGACAGATCGTGCGCTTCGGTTCGGTCGGCGGCGGCGGCCGCTATGACGGCCTGGTCTCGCGCTTCCGTGGCGAGCCGGTGCCGGCGACCGGTTTTTCGATCGGGGTCTCCCGGCTGATGACGGCGCTGAAAAATCTCGGCAAGCTCGACAGCACCGATGTGATTGCGCCGGTTGTCGTGCTGGTCATGGACAAGGACACGGAAAGTCTCGGCCGCTACCAGAAGATGGTCTCGCAATTGCGCGCCGCCGGCATCCGCTCCGAAATGTATCTCGGCGGCGCCGGCATGAAGGCGCAGCTCAAATATGCCGACCGGCGCGGTTGTCCCATCGCCGTCATCCAGGGCGGCGACGAGCGCGCCAAAGGCGAATTGCAGATCAAGGACCTGATCGAAGGCGCCCGCATGTCGGCGGAGATCACGGATAACGCCGAATGGCGCGCCGCGCGCCCGGCGCAGGTGACGGTGGCGGAAGGCGAACTGGTCGCCGAGGTGAAGAAAATTTTGGCGGCGCAGGCTGCCGATCGTGTGAAGGGTGGCGCGTCGCGCCCATCCTGTCCATGACCTCCCGCTACCCCGCCATATCAGCCGACATCACCACACTCTTCGCTGCGCGCAACACACATGCCGTCGAAGTCGCGGTGCTGCAGCCGGCCGATCCGTTCCTCGACATGGCCGGCGAGGATCTGCGCCGGCGCATTTTCCTCACCGAAAGCGAGACCGGGCAGACGCTCTGCCTGCGGCCCGAATTCACCATTCCCGTCTGCCTCGACCACATAGCCAGCCAGGCCGGCACGCCGCGCCGCTATTCCTATCTCGGCGAAGTGTTTCGCCAGCGCCGCGAGGGCGGCAATGAGTTCTTCCAGGCCGGCATCGAGGATCTCGGCGACCGCGACACGGCCGAAGCCGATGCCCGCTCGGTGGCCGACGCGCATGCGTTGCTGTCGCTGGTGCTGCCCGGCCAGTCGCTGGCGATCACGCTCGGTGACCAGGGCATGTTCGAGGCGGTGCTGGCGGCCCTTGGCCTGCCGCGCGGCTGGCGCATGCGGCTGGCCCGCGCCTTCGGCTCGGCGCCGATGCTGGAGGCCGCACTCGCCGATCTCGCCAACCCGCCGCGCAACGGCCAGCTCTCCGGTCCAGTCGCGGCGCTTGTTCTCGACGGCGATCTGGACGGTCTTTCCCAGCACATTGCCGGCGGCATGGAAGAGGCTGGCCTGTCGGCATCCGCCGGGCGCGCGCCGTCGGATATCGCGCGGCGGCTGATCGAGAAAGCCGAGTTGCGCAGCGTGCGGCTGTCGAACGAGGCCTTCGCTGCCCTGAAGAATTTTCTGGCGATCGACGTGCCGCTCGATGGCGCAGCCCAGGCATTGGAAACCTTCGCCGCCGGCGCCGGACTTTCGCTGGGCGCCGCGCTGGAAAAATTCTCGGCCCGTGCCAAGGCGATCGAGGCGCATGGCTTGCCCTCGGGAAAAATCCGCTACGACGCCGCTTTCGGCCGTCCGCTCGATTATTACACGGGTGTGGTCTTCGAAATCGCAGTCGCCAATGGCGAGCGTCCCCTCGCCGGTGGCGGGCGCTATGACAGGTTGCTGACGCTGCTCGGCGCCAAGACCGCGATCCCTGGTGTCGGCTTCTCGGTGTGGCTCGACCGCATCGAGGCGTTGCGGGGGGCGGCATCATGATCACACTGGCGATCCCGTCGAAGGGCAGGCTCAAGGAGCAGGCCCTGGAGGTGCTGGCCAAGGCTGGCCTCGCCGTCAGCCTGCCTGGCGACGAGCGCAAATATTACGCCCGCGTCGAGGGCCTGGACAATGTCGAAGTGGTTTTCCTGTCGGCCTCCGAAATATCGGGCGAAATAGGCCAGGGCGCGGTCGATCTCGGTATTACCGGTGAGGACCTTGTGCGGGAAAATCTCGCCGACTGGGAAGCGCGGGCAGAGATCGTCGCCCGCCTCGGCTTCGGCCATGCCGATGTCGTGGTCGCGGTGCCTGAGATCTGGCTCGATGTCGATACCATGGCCGATCTCGACGACGTTGCAGCCGATTTCCGCCAGCGTCATGGCCGGCGGCTCAGGATCGCCACCAAATACTGGCGGCTGACGCAGCAGTTCTTTTCGCTCAAACACGGTATCCAGGTCTATCGCATCGTCGAGAGCCTCGGCGCCACCGAGGGCGCGCCGGCGGCCGGCCTTGCCGACGTCATCGTCGACATCACCAGCACGGGCTCGACGCTGCGCGCCAACCATCTCAAGGTGCTGGGCGATGGCGTCGTGCTGAAGTCGCAGGCCTGCCTTGTGGCCTCGAGGAAGACACGTGCCGCGGTCGACGAAGCCGTCTTGCGCGACATCGTCGCGAAAATGGCGGCAGCGATCGCATAGCGATCCTTCAGGAAGGGGGCTCCAGTACCATCGACGGGATTTCCAGCATCCCGGCAGGCTGATAGGTTCGGCCAGTCTTGGAGGAGACAGCGATGCCGGTCAATCTCGACGAGCTGAAGAACGCCACCAATCTGCGCGGCCGAGGCGCGCGTGCTGGCGGCGTCTTTATCGCGCCCGTGGATGGCAGGGCGCATGTCTCGGGCGATCGCGGCGTGCCGCTGCTCGACAAGACCATTCCAGCACTTTTCTCCGACACCGTCAGCAAACACGGCACGCTCGATGCCGCCGTCTTTGTCGGCCAGGACAAGCGCTTCACCTGGAGCGAACTGTCGGACACGGTGGATGCGCTGGCCGCCGGCTTCCTGGCACTTGGTCTCCAGAAGGGCGACCGGGTCGGCATCTGGTCACCCAACCGGTGGGAATGGCTGGTGACGCAGTTCGCCACCGCCCGCATCGGCCTGATCCTGGTCAACATCAATCCCGCCTACCGGCTGACCGAACTGGAATATGCGCTCAACAAGGTCGGCTGCAAGGCGTTGGTGACGGCGGCCAACTTCAAGACGTCGGACTATCTCGGCATGATCGAGACGCTGGCGCCGGAGATCGCCACGGCAACACCGGGCAAACTGAAGGCCAGCAAGTTGCCGGCGCTCAGGATCGTCATCCGCATGGGCGAGGAGAACTCGCCAGGCATGTTCAATTTCGGCGATGTGCTGGCCATGGCTGGGCGCGACGAGCATGACAGTCTTGACCGCATTTCCGAGGGATTGAAGCCGGGCGATGCGATCAACATCCAGTTCACCTCGGGCACGACAGGGGCACCCAAGGGCGCGACGCTCACCCATCTGAACATCGTCAACAACGGCAATTTCGTCACCTCGGCCATCAAGCTCACCGTCGAAGACCGGCTCTGCATCCCTGTGCCGCTCTATCATTGCTTCGGCATGTCGATGGGCACGATGGGTTGCGTGTCGAAGGGCGCGACCATGGTTTTCCCGTGCGAAGGCTTCGATCCCGGACTGACGTTGAAAGCCGTGTCGCAGGAACGCTGCACCGGCCTCTATGGCGTGCCGACCATGTTCGTCGGCATGCTCGACCATCCGGACTTTTCATCCTTCGATCTGTCCAGCCTGCGCACCGGCATCATGGCCGGTTCGCCATGCCCGATCGAGGTGATGAAGAAGGTGGTGTCGCTGATGCATATGGCGCAAGTGACCATCGCCTACGGCATGACCGAGACCAGTCCGGTCTCGTTCCAGAGCAGCGTTGACGATCCCCTGGAAAAGCGCGTCTCGACGGTCGGGCGCATCCATCCGCATGTCGAGGTCAAGGCCATCGACGCCGATGGCGCCACGATTGCGGTCGGCGCGCCGGGCGAGCTTTGCACGCGCGGCTATTCAGTGATGAAGGGATATTGGGACGACGACGAAAAGACCCGCGAGGCGATCGATAGCGATGGCTGGATGCACACCGGCGACCTCGCCACCATCGACGCCGAGGGCTATTGCAACATTGTCGGCCGCGTCAAGGACATGGTCATCCGTGGCGGCGAGAACGTCTATCCCAGAGAGGTCGAGGAATTCCTCTACCGCCATCCCAAAGTGCGGGAAGTCCAGGTCTTCGGCATTCCCGACGCCAAATATGGCGAGGAGTTGTGCGCCTGGATCGTGCTCAAGCCCGGCCAGGTCGCCACCGAACAGGAGATCAAGGCATTCTGCGCCGGCCAGATCGCCCACTACAAGGTGCCGCGCCACATCCGCTTCCGCACCGAATTGCCGATGACGGTGACCGGCAAGCCGCAGAAATTCCTGATGCGTCAGGCGATGGTGGAAGAGCTGGGACTGGTGACGCAAAAGACGGCGTGAGGCCGGATCAGCCGCGTCGCACCAGCGCGCTGACGCTGTCGAGCAGCATCTGCTGGTCGCCGACCCAGAACCAGTGGTCGTCGCCGTCGACCTCGATGAACCGCGCGCCGGGAATCCTGGCCGCGAGGAACCGCCCGGCCTCGATGCGCACGGCGCGGTCGCCGGAACGGTGGAGGACCATCGTCGGGGCGGAGACTTTTGCCAGGAGGTGACGGACATCGGCGTCCCGTAATGCCTCGAGCAGGCCCGCGACCGCGCCCGGGCTGGAGGCCGCCCTGAGCAATCCGGCCCACCAAGTCCTTGCCTGACGGTCGCCAGCGAGGCTTGGGGCGAAGGTTTCGATTTCCGCCGGGCCACCCCAGCCCGCGAGCAGGCGTTGCTTCCAAAGATCATACTGCGCGACGGTCAAGGCGTAGGGATAGTCAGGCGCGCGGCTGCCTTTCGCAAGCGAGCCCCACAGGACAAGGCCTGTCAGCCGATCGGGATGCTCGACCGCAAAACGGATACAGCCCGGCCCACCCTCCGACGCGCCGACGAGCAAAGCCCGGCGGCTGCCGGCCGCATTCATGACCGCCAGAATATCCTGCGCCGTCGCCTCAACTGTGGGACGGGCACCCACGCGGTCGGAAAGCCCCATGCCGCGCCGGTCGAAGAGGATCAGGCGACCCAGGCGCGAAATCGCGGTCAGCCAGGCGCGGCAGCCCGGGTCTTCCCAGATACGCTCGACATGCGAAATAAAGCCGGGAACGAGCACGATGTCCGTCGGGCCGCTACCGACGATCTGGTACGCGATGTGGATGCCGTCGACCGCGACATAGCGCGTTCTGGGCACGTCCAAGGTGGTGTCCTGAGTTGGCTCGCGCAGCATGGCCAGCGTGGCGGGGTTCGGCGCTACGCCGAGTTCGTCCCGCAACAGCCGGATGCACGTCTCGATCTGACGCTCCGCCGCCG
The DNA here is from genome assembly GCF_006442195.1 of Mesorhizobium sp. B2-3-13. Taxonomy (NCBI): domain Bacteria; kingdom Pseudomonadati; phylum Pseudomonadota; class Alphaproteobacteria; order Hyphomicrobiales; family Phyllobacteriaceae; genus Mesorhizobium; species Mesorhizobium sp. B2-3-13. The sequence goes on along the minus strand of NZ_VFVQ01000005.1, from coordinate 128,954 downwards.
CCCTGTCGCCTGCCGCCAGGTAGGCACGGATCAAGTGGCGGTGCGCGCTTTCGCTCAGGGGGTCGAGTGCCGCCAGCCGCGTCGCATGAACGATCGCGCCGCGCGGCTCGCCGCCGGCGATCTTGGCTTCGACGAGCCGCTCCAGCGTTTGCACCAAGCGGCCGCGCAAGGTCTCCCGCCGGAAGAAGACCCATTCTTCGAATTCCGGACAGTCCGGCAGCGAGAAGCCGGCGAGATAGTCGACTTTGTAGATATCGGCTGCGGCGTCGAGAGAGCCGGAATTGCAGGCATGCTCGAAAACCCTGGTGTCGATCTCGGCGGACAATGCTGGGTGCAGGCTGAGGGAGCCGCCTGTGGCGGCGATGATCTCACTGCCGAACGCGATGCGGATTTTATAGAGTGTCCGCCGAAGGCGGGCGCGTGCGGCCTGATCGTCGGTCTCGGGCCACAAAAGCGTGGCGGCGACCTCGCGCGCCACCGGCCCGCTGGCCTCGGCGATATAGATGAGGAGGGCTGCCGCCTTGCGCAGGGCGAGTTCCACCCGCCGGCCCTTCAAGCGGAACTCCGGAAAACCCAGAAATCGGAATTCCAATCGCTCCATCGATCCGACCACCGCCATCCAGGGACGTTGAGGGGACGCCGGCCTTCTATCCATCCCCACGACGTCGGGCCGGTCGGGCCTGATCATGAGACTCCCTTGGGGCGAGAAATGTCACTGGTCAATACTCCCATCCACCATTGCACATCAGGGCCCGTTGCCGGCGGAGGCATCCCTTCCGGTGCCGCCAGCACCCGGCTAGGAGGCTGAAGCATGTGCCAATCCTGTCTCTCCTGGTACGCGCGTTGCATTGCTCCCTACCTCGTCCACGCCGGCTGTTCGGCCAGCGCCTTCGCGCATATGCGAAGGCGCTTGATCCCGCGGGCGGGGGGCGTTGTGGTCGAGGTCGGTTTCGGGTCCGGCCTGAACCTTCCCTATTACGACGCCGGCAGGGTGAAACGGGTGGTCGGCGTCGATCCCGACGGCACGATGCTGGGCCTGGCCGAACCGAAGACCCGTTCCTTGCCATTCGATGTCGACTGCATCAGGGCCAGCGGTGAAAGACTGCCCTTGACCGACAGCTTCGCCGACACGGTTGTCGTCACCTATGCCTTCTGCACCATTCCGGACCCTGAGGTGGCGCTGACCGAGATCCGGCGCATCCTGAGGCCCACGGGCCGGTTGATCTTCATCGAGCACGGCCAGGCCGAAGGGCCGCGTTGCCGCCGGTGGCAGGAGCATCTGAACCGGCTGTGGGGCCGGCTCGCCGGCGGCTGCCATCTCAACCGCGACCCATTGCAGCTGATCCGGGCGGCGGGCTTCCATATCGTCGAAGCGGAGCGTGATCGGTTTCGGCTACCCTTCTGGCAGTTGGGAAGTCACCATGCCGGCATCGCGATACCCTGACAGGTTGACGTCGTCGGTTCCGCATCTCCGATGGCCTGCGCCGAGCCCGGCTCTCGCACGCGCGAACGGTCCGGCGCGGGGTTGTTCGCTTCTCACGCCACCAGCATCACCGCACCGAGGCCCCGGATGATCTTCGCCAGTTCGACGCATTCGCCGTGCCGCGCATTGTTGCGCCGCCAGGCTAGGCAGATCATGCGCTGCGGCATCGGTTCCTGGAACGGCACGATCTTGAGATCGGGGATAGTGCCGGCAGGGCCCGCCGCCATTTCGGGGATGAGAGTGACGCCGAGCCCGTGCGCCACCATCTGCAAAAGCGTGGTCAGGCTGGTCGCGCCATAGCTTGCCATTGCCACCGGCCGCACATTGCCGCAGACGGCCAGCGCCTGTTCGCGCAGGCAATGGCCTTCTTCCAGCAGCATCAGTCTTTCCAGCGCCGGGCTCTCAGGCGGAACCGGCGGCGAGGCAAAGGCCGGATCGCCTGATGGCACGGCCAGGAAGAACCGGTCGGGAAACAGCGCTTCGGTGATCAGCCCGGGATGGTCGAGCGGAAGCGCGGCGATGAAGGCATCGAGTTTTCGCGATGCGGTGTCCTCGACCAGGGAGGTGGTGACCGCCTCGCGCAGTTCGAGCAGCAGAGCCGGGAAATGCTTCTTCAGTTCGGGCAAGGCGCGCGGCAGAAGATAGGGCGCTACGGTCGGGATGATGCCCAACCGGAAGCGTCCCTCCATGGCGGTGCGGCCGCGCCGGGCCGTCGTTTCCACGTCACGTATGTCAGCCAGGATGCGCTCGATGCGAGGCAACAGGGCGACCGCTTCGTCCGTCATGCGCACCGACTTGCCGCCGCGTTCGAACAGCCGGCAGTTCAGCCGTTGCTCCATTTCCGCGATCTGGGAGGACAGCGCCGGCTGGCTGACACCTGCAAGTTTCGCCGCACGCCCGAAATGCAGCGTCTGCGCCAGCGCATCGAAATAATGCATCTGGCGAACTGTCAATCCGATCATGCAGTCCAGCCTATCATAAGAAAATCCTATCGAAATAAACAGGAAAGGCAATTTGTTTTTATCGTCAGTGTGGCCTAGTCTGGGTGGTTCCAGATTGGCGCGGGCCGCTGGCTGCCCCCAAAATCTCGGCAAAAATCAACCTCGGCAAAATCAAACCTCGGCAAAATTGGAGTGAGAGATGGACGCGAAAACCGACGACAACAGCGCGGGCAAATGCCCTGTTGCGCATGGATCCGCCAGCCGGACCAACCGTGACTGGTGGCCGAACCAGCTTGACCTCGGCGTTCTCCACCAGCAGTCGAACCTGTCGGACCCGATGGGCGAGGACTTCGATTATGCCAAGGAATTCGCGAGTCTCGACCTCGATGCGGTGGTCAAGGACCTGCATAAGGTCATGACGGATTCGCAGGACTGGTGGCCGGCCGACTTCGGCCATTATGGGCCGCTCTTCATCCGCATGGCCTGGCACAGCGCCGGCACCTATCGCATCGGCGACGGTCGCGGCGGGGCCGGAGCGGGCCAGCAGCGTTTTGCGCCGCTGAACAGCTGGCCTGACAACGCCAATCTTGACAAGGCGCGCCGGCTGCTGTGGCCGGTCAAGCAGAAATACGGCCGCAAGATTTCCTGGGCCGACCTGTTGATCCTCACCGGCAACGTCGCGCTGGAATCGATGGGCTTCAAGACCTTCGGCTTCGCCGGTGGCCGCGCCGACGTTTGGGAGCCGGAGCAGGACGTCGACTGGGGCTCCGAGACCAAATGGCTTGGCGACGAGCGCTATTCGGGCGACCGTGAGCTTCGTGGCCATCTCGGCGCCGTGCAGATGGGCTTGATCTACGTCAACCCGGAAGGCCCGAACGGCAAGCCGGACCCGATCGCCGCCGCGCGCGACATCCGCGAAACCTTCGCTCGCATGGCAATGAACGACGAGGAAACCGTGGCGCTGATCGCCGGCGGCCACACCTTTGGCAAGACCCATGGCGCCGGTGATGCCTCGCTGGTAGGGGCCGAGCCGGAAGGCGCCGGCATAGAGGCGCAGGGCCTCGGCTGGTCGAGCAAGTATGCGTCGGGCATTGCCGGCGATGCCATCACCTCGGGCCTCGAAGTCACCTGGACAACGACGCCTACCAAGTGGAGCAACAACTTCTTCGACAACCTGTTCAACTACGAATGGGAAGTGACGAAGAGCCCGGCAGGCGCCCATCAGTGGACGCCGAAGGGTGGCGCCGGTGCCGGCACGGTGCCCGATGCGCACGACCCTTCAAAGCGTCGCGCGCCGGCCATGCTGACCACCGACCTCGCGCTGCGGGCCGACCCGGCCTACGAGAAGATCTCACGGCGTTTCCACGAACATCCGGATCAGTTCGCCGATGCCTTTGCCCGCGCCTGGTTCAAGCTGACCCACCGCGACATGGGCCCGGTCGTTCGCTATCTCGGCCCGTTGGTGCCGAAGGAAGAGCTGATCTGGCAGGATCCGATCCCGGCGGTCGACCATGAACTGGTCAGCGACCAGGACATCGCATCGCTGAAGGCCAAGATCCTGGCCTCCGGCCTGTCGGTTTCCGAACTGGTCTCGACGGCCTGGGCCTCGGCTTCGACCTTCCGCAACTCCGACAAGCGCGGCGGCGCCAACGGCGCCCGCATCCGGCTGGCACCGCAGAAGGACTGGGACGTCAACCAGCCGGCCGAGCTAGTGAAGGTGCTTGCCAAGCTCGAAGGCATTCAGAAGGAGTTCAACGCTGGCGGCAAGAAGGTCTCGCTTGCCGATCTGATCGTGCTCGGTGGTGTCGCGGCCGTCGAGAAGGCTGCGAAGGATGGCGGCAACGACGTGAAGGTGCCGTTCACGCCCGGCCGCATGGATGCCTCGCAGGAGCAGACGGATGTCCACTCTTTTGCCGCTCTCGAGCCGAAAGTCGACGGCTTCCGCAACTATGTCAGAGGCAAGCAGCCCATATCGGTCGAAGCCATGCTGGTCGACCGGGCGCAGTTGCTGGGCCTGTCGGCGCCGGAGCTGACGGTGCTTGTTGGCGGCCTGCGGGTGCTCGGCGCTAACACCGGCCAGTCAAAGCATGGCGTGTTCACCGACAGGCCGGGTAAGCTGACCAACGACTTCTTCGTCAACCTGCTCAGCATGAGCACGGTGTGGGATCCGGCTGCCGGCTCCGAGCCGGGCGCGGAAGAGATCTACGAGGCGCGCGACCGCAGGACCAAGGCCGTCAAGTGGACCGGCACCCGCGCCGATCTGATCTTCGGCTCGCATGCGCAGCTGCGTGCCTTGGCCGAAGTCTACGGATCGGCGGACGCCGGGCAGAAATTCGCCCGGGATTTCGTCGCGGCATGGACCAAGGTGATGAACGCCGACCGGTTTGATATCGCTGCCTGATCCGAACTCAAAGTCGTACAAAAAAGGCGCGGGCCGTAGCCCGCGCCTTTTGCATTCAAGCTCCGGCAATCAATCCTTCTCGAAAATACGCGCCTTGGCGACGACTCCGGCAATGGCGCCGCCGATCAACGGCGCGACGATGAACAGCCAGAGCTGGCTGAGTGCGGCACCGCCGGTGAACAGCGCCGGACCGATGGAGCGCGCCGGATTGACCGAGGTGCCGGTGACCGGGATCATGGCGAAGTGAATGCCGGCCAGCGTCAAGCCGATGACCAGACCGGCAAAAGCCGTCGAGTGCTTTTCAGCGGTAACGCCGAGGATTACCGTGACGAAGGTGAAGGTGCCGATCAGCTCCCACAGGAACGCCGAGCTCATGCCCCATTTCGTCTCGTCCCAGCCATTCGCGCCGAAGCCGCCTGTGTGGCCGCCGGTCTGGCCGGAAACGATGATCCACAGTGCCAGCGAGGCAATGATGGCGCCGATGATCTGCGCGATCCAATAGGGGATGACGTCCTTTGCCGGCAGCCGGCCGGCAAGGAAGACGCCGAGTGTCACCGCCGGATTGAGATGCGCGCCCGAAATCGGGCCGATCGCATAGGCCGCCGCGATGAGGCCGATGCCGAATGCTAGGCCGATGCCTTCCTGGCCAAGCGGCAGCGCGCCGCCGAAGCCGCCCGTCACCACGGACGCCGTACCGATGAATACCAACAGAAATGTGCCTAGAACTTCCGCCAGATAAGTCTTCATTGCCCTCTCCTCGTGACGATCCGCCGGTCCACGGTTTCCGCGCCGCGAATCATGGCGGCAAGAGTATTCCCAACCGAAAAACTTGGAAAGCAGAGCTGTAGCACCATACGCCGTCCTTGCGGGCGCCAGTTAAGAACATTAGAAATCTTGCATCTATTGGTTTGCCTACTGCTAACCGCCGTAAAGATTTACTGATCGGACAGGTTTGCCGACCATGGCCAGCTTGCACTCGCGGCGAGACCGAGCGGGGTTCAATCCGGACGTGAAAGGCTCTAAGAGCAGACCGAGATAATGTGCTCGATTTAATGGAATGACGAATGCGACTGGGCGGACGGCTGGCTGCGGCTATCGAAGTGCTGGAGGACATTGGCCGGCGTCACCGGCCGGTGGCCGACGCGCTGAAGGATTGGGGCCTGTCACATCGCTTCGCCGGCGGTGGTGATCGCGCCGCGATCGGCAACATCGTCTACGACGCGCTGCGCCACAAGCGCTCTGCCGGCTGGTTGCTGGGCGAAGACACGCCGCGCGCCATCGGCTTCGGGGCGCTGTTGCTCGAATGGAACCAGACGGGGCAGTCGCTCAACGCCGCGCTCGAAGGCGACAAGTTCGCGCCGCCGCTGCTCAGCGCCACGGAACTCCAGGCAATCGCGGAACGCCGGCTTGCCGACGCGCCGCCCGCGGTTCGCGCCGACATACCCGATTGGTGCGAACCGCTTTTCGAACGGGCCTTTGGCCGGACATGGATCGAGGAGGGCGCCGCGCTGGCCACGCGTCCGCCGCTCGACATCCGGGTCAACACGCTTCAAGCCGATCGCGTCAAGGTCTTGGCCGAACTGGAGCAGACCGGTGCCAGTGTCGCACGGATCGCACCCTACGGTATCCGCATCCCGCCGATCGACGGTGATGGCCGACACCCGAACGTGCAGGCCGAGCCGGCCTTCCAGAAAGGCTGGTTCGAAGTCCAGGACGAGGGGTCGCAAATTGCGGCAGCGCTTGCCGGCGCGACGGCCGGCATGCAGGTGCTTGACTTCTGCGCCGGCGCCGGCGGCAAGACGCTGGCGCTGTCGGCGGCGATGGACAATCACGGCCAGATCTTTGCCCATGATGCCGAAAAGGCGCGGCTGGCGCCAATCTTCGACCGCATCCGCCGCTCGGAAAATCGCAATGTGCAGGTCGCCACCAAGCCGGCCGAGCTTGCCCCGCTGGTTGGTCACATGGACATCGTGCTGGTCGACGCGCCCTGCACCGGCAGCGGTACCTGGCGGCGGCGTCCCGATGCCAAATGGCGGCTGACACAGAGACAGCTCGACGCCCGCAAGGGCGAGCAGGCGACGATCCTCGATGCCGCCAGGATGTATGTCAAACCCGGCGGCCTGCTGGTCTATATCACCTGCTCGGTATTCGACGAGGAGAATGGCGAGCAGGTCATGGCGTTTCGTGAGCGCAGCAGCGGCTTTGCCCCGGTCGATCACCGCGCTCTCTGGGACGGTCGTTTTCCGGGCCACCAAGCAGCGGCGCGGATCGGCGCTGGCGGCGATATTTCCCTGTCGCCGGCGCTGAGCGGCACTGATGGGTTCTATTTCTGCGCGCTGCGCCGGACCAACTGAGCCCTGCCGCATCCGCCGCAGTTCGCGGCCACTCGGCCGGTGACGGCCTACGAGACCAATTGTTGCAGTGCAGCAATTGAGATTGCCTGCCGCCGATCCCTCTGCAATAAGCTTTGCCAGACAAACGAAGGCAACGGCGATGGCAGCGAAGATCGTACCGGCTCCAGACTATGAAGATCGCGTCAGGGCGTCCTTTGCACGCCAGCAGGCGATGGCGACGATCGGCGCCGAATTGACTTTGGTGACACCCGGCATAATCGAGATCGAGATGCCCTATTCGGCGGCGCTGACCCAGCAGCATGGCTTCCTGCATGCAGGCGTCATTTCGACGGCGCTGGACTCGGCTTGCGGCTATGCGGCATTCTCGCTCATGCCTGAGAATTCCGGCGTGCTGACCATCGAATTCAAGGTCAACCTTCTGGCGCCGGGCCGGGGCGAACGCTTTCTGTTCCGCGGTTCGGTGACCAAACCCGGCCGCACCATCATCGTTGCCGACGGCCAGGCCTATGCCTTCGCCACCGACGGCGAGGCCAAGCTGATCGCCACCATGACCGGCACGATGATGACGATGGTTGGTCGCGACGGTATCGCGGGGTGAGGAGAGGTCTGCGCAGCGGGCGAAACCCCCCTGAATGGGCTTTTCGTCCGACGAACGCACGGAGCCATAGCGAAGGGCCGGCAGGCAGCGAGGGCGTTGCCTCCTTTCCCTTCCGTGGTCGCAACAAATGGGGGTCAGGGTCGTCATGACCGTTGAAGTGGCACGTCTGTCGGGCAAATCCGTTCTCTTCGTCATGGCGGTCGAGGCTGAATACGGCCCGCACCTGAAAAACCTGTTCACGCCGCTGATGACCGGAGTCGGTCCGGTCGAGGCCGGCGTCAGGCTGGGCGCCGAGCTCGCGGCGTTGAAGGCCGAAGGAGCGCTTCCGGACTTGGTCGTTTCGCTGGGCTCGGCCGGCAGCCGCAAGCTGGAACAGGCTGAAATCTACCAGGCAGCCTCGGTGAGCTATCGCGACATGGACGCTTCGCCGCTCGGCTTCGAGAAGGGCGCGACGCCTTTCCTCGACCTGCCGGTGACGGTGCGACTGCCTCTCGTTATTCCAGGTATCAGAAGCGCCACGCTCTCGACCGGCGGCGCGATCGTCACCGGTGCCGCTTATGACGTGATCGACGCCGATATGGTCGACATGGAGACCTTCGCTTGCCTGCGCGCCTGCCACTTGTTCGGCGTGCCGCTGATCGGCCTGCGCGGCATTTCCGACGGCGCGGCCGATCTGCGCCATGTCAACGACTGGACGGAATATCTGCACGTCATCGACGAGAAGCTGGCTGTGGCGATCAAGTCGCTCGAACGGGCGATCGGTGGCGGCCTGCTCGAGGGCTGACTGTTCTTCGGATCAAGCGGCCAGGCGCTGCGGATCGCCGAAATCGATGCGTGAGACGCGTCCGCGCACGGCGCCTGTCGCGTCGATATAATCGATCGCTCCCGGTGTATGATCGAGTTTCCAGGCGCCGGCGGGGCCGTCTTTCCATTCGACCTTGTAGCCGTCGTCCAGCAGCGCCCAAAGTCCGTGGAAGCGTGTGCCGTCCGGTAGGAGCATGTGCGCCCGATCTTCAGTTTCATAGTGGACGAAGGCGTGCTTGCCGCCCATGTCGATGACATGCGTGGTTCCGACCATGATAATGGCCAGCGTGTCCCTGTTCAGTATCGTCATTATACCTGTCCATGGGTTCGCGTTTCGAAAGAGCCTCGACGGGATGAATATCGTCAAGTATCTTGACTATATGGAGTCTGGAATAAATGGTCAAGCACCTTGACGAAAAAACCGAAGCGTCGCCGGATCATGTTGGCTGGCGGCTATGGCAGGCGAGCCGTGCCTGGCAGGTGGAATTTGCTGCCGCCATGCGGTCCGCCGGCCACGCCTGGTTCAGCGAAGCGCGCGCCGGGCTGCTCGGGCACATCCCCCGCAACGGCACGCACCAGTCGGCATTGATCGAGCGCGCGGCCACCTCCAAGCAAGCGGTTCAGCAATTGCTCGACGGTCTGGAGGCGGAAGGCGTGCTGGAGCGGTTGCCCGATCCACGGGACGGGCGCGGCAAGCTTGTGCGCTATACCCGCAAGGGTCTGGATGCCTTGCGCGACGGCGACCGCATCAAGCTTCAGATCGAGCGCGGCTATATCGACCGCATCGGCGAGCAGCGATTCGCAGCGCTTATGGACGCCTTGCGCACACTTGACGCGGGGCGGGGCGACGCATCGGCAGGAGCATCGGGGCCGAAGTGAGCGGCGCGACCGCGCAACCCATTGCGCCGACTCGTTTCTTTCTCTAAAGGCTCGCCATGACGACAGCCAATCACACCGACACCGTCCTGATTGTCGATTTCGGCAGCCAGTTTACCCAACTCATCGCCCGCCGCATCCGCGAGGCCGGCGTGTTTTCCGAGATCGTGCCGTTCCAGTCGGCCGAAGCCGCGTTCAAGCGCATCAATCCGAAAGCTGTGATCCTGTCCGGCGGCCCCGCCTCGACATCGGACATCGGCAGCCCGCGCGCGCCGCAGATCGTCTTCGACGCCGGTGTACCGGTGCTTGGCATCTGCTACGGCCAGATGGCCATGTGCGTGCAGATGGGCGGCGTCGCCGAAAGCTCCAACCATCGCGAATTCGGCCGCGCCTTCGTCGAGATCGAGAAGGACAGTCCGCTGTTCGAAGGGCTTTGGGCGACCGGCCAGCGCCATCAGGTATGGATGAGCCATGGCGATCGCGTCATCGCCTTGCCGCCGGGCTTCGAGGTATTCGGCAAATCGGAAAGCTCGCCTTTCGCCATCTTCGGCAATGTCGAGCGCAGGATGTACGGCATCATGTTCCACCCGGAGGTGGTGCACACACCCGACGGCGCCCGGCTGCTCAGGAATTTCGTCCACAACATCGCCGGCATCGAAGGCGACTGGACGATGCGCGCCTATCGCGAACACGCGGTCGAGGCGATCCGCAAGCAGGTCGGCAAGGGCAAGGTCATCTGCGCCCTGTCGGGCGGCGTGGATTCCTCGGTCGCCGCCCTTCTGATCCACGAGGCGGTCGGCGACCAGCTGACCTGCATTCTCGTCGATCACGGCCTGATGCGCAAGGAGGAGGCCGCCGGTGTGGTGGCGATGTTCCGCCAGCATTACAATCTGCCGCTGATCCTGGTCGATGCCTCCGACAAATTCATCTCGGCGCTGGAGGGCGAGTCGGACCCGGAAAAGAAGCGCAAGACTATCGGTCGGCTGTTCATCGAGGTGTTCGAGGACGAAGCGAAGAAGCTCGGCGGCGCCGATTTCCTGGCACAAGGCACGCTCTATCCCGACGTCATCGAAAGCGTCTCCTTCACTGGCGGCCCGTCGGTGACGATCAAGTCGCACCACAATGTCGGCGGCCTGCCCGAGCGCATGAACATGCAACTGGTCGAGCCGTTACGCGAGCTGTTCAAGGACGAGGTGAGGGCGCTAGGCAAGGAGCTCGGTCTGCCCGAAAGCTTCATCGGCCGCCATCCGTTCCCAGGGCCCGGTCTTGCCATCCGCTGCCCTGGCGGCATCACCCGGGAGAAGCTGGAGATCCTGCGCGAGGCCGACGCCATCTATCTCGACGAGATACGCAAGGCTGGCCTCTATGACGCGATCTGGCAGGCCTTCGCCGTGTTGTTGCCGGTGCAGACCGTCGGCGTGATGGGCGACGGCCGCACCTACGAATTCGTCTGTGCGCTGCGTGCAGTCACTTCGGTCGACGGCATGACGGCTGATTTCTATCACTACGACATGGCCTTCCTAGGTGCCGCCGCCACCCGCATCATCAACGAAGTGCGCGGCATCAACCGTGTGGTGTACGACGTGACCTCGAAGCCGCCTGGCACAATCGAGTGGGAATGATTCAGGCCGATCCGAACGCCGCCGAAAACAGGCCGCAGCACGACTCAAGCCCTTGTAATAAAAAATAAATACCATTTTAGGACATTCGGCATCTATCGGCACGCAGAGTTTGGCATGGACGGACCGCCTGACGGACCTCGGCCATATTGCTCCGACCAATTTTCAAAGTACCGTCACCGCCAATGAGGCTCTTGACGGTACTTTTTTCCTTTTAACCCATTGAAGGATAATAAGAAAATCCTGCCGCAGGCCTCCGAGATTTCGCTGACGGTACTTTTCAAAGAGGCTGCAGGCATGCTGACGGACACCGCCATTAAGGCATTGAGACCAAAAGACAAAATGTACAAAATTGCTGACCGCGACGGGGATGTACATTCGCGTCATGCCGAGCGGCGCAATCTCATTTCGGCTGGATTACAGGCTCAATGGCCGCCGGGAGACCGTCCATCTGGGCAAGTACGGACGCGACGGCATCTCGCTTGCCCTTGCGCGAGAGAGGTGCCTCGATGCAAGACGAGACACGACGCGAACGGCAGCCTTGCGCCGGTGGGTTCAACTGATCGTGGCAACACCTTTAATCTGAGAGGATGAGGAGGTGTCGCATGGTGACGTCACGGGTCTGGTTTGCGTCAGCGCAGAAGGCCGAGCTTTGGGAACGATGGAAGCAAGGTCAGAGCATTTCGTCGATCTCGCGGTCACTGGACCGCCGGAACAAGGGCGGTGTTCAGCGGATCGTATCCTTGCACGGCGGCATTGCTCCGGCAGCACGGCGTAGAGCGGCTTCGGCGCTTGAGCTGGCTGAGCGCGAAGATATCTCTCGGGGGATTGCGGCAGGTCTTACTATCCGCGCTATTGCACGCAGTCTGGGGCGATCCCCATCAACGATATGTCGCGAGATCGCGCGCAATGGCGGTGCAAAAACGTATCGGGCAACTCGGGCAGACAAACAGGCTTGGGAGCGAGCGCTTCGTCCGAAGCAGTGTCGTCTGGCATGCTCTGGACGGCTAAGGTGGCGAGTGGCGCAAAAGCTGGCGCTGCAGTGGTCGCCGGAGCAGATTGCAGGCTGGCTGAGGCGAGAGTACCCGGGCGATCCCATCATGCGGATATCTCATGAAGCGATCTATCGCAGCCTGTTCATCCAGTCGCGAGGGGTGCTCAAGAAGGAACTGACGGCGCATTTGCGCACCAGACGACAGATGCGCCTCGCCAAGGGCGCGCAGAGCCAAACGGGGCAAGGACAAATCCTCGATATGGTCTCCATCCGCGAGCGCCCCGCCGAGGCGGCGGATCGTGCCATACCAGGCCATTGGGAGGGTGATTTGCTCGCCGGTGCGAACGACACCAACATCGCCACCCTCGTCGAGCGACACAGCCGGTTCACGATGCTTGTGAAGTTGACCAGAAGGGACTCGGCGACCGTCGTGGCGGCTCTCGCCCAAAAGATCGGCACATTGCCCGAAGAGTTACGACGCTCGTTGACTTGGGACCAGGGCAAGGAGATGGCTCGTCACAGGAGCTTTACCGTTGCAACCGACCTTCAGGTCTACTTCTGCGATCCGCGCAGTCCCTGGCAACGCGGCAGCAATGAAAACACCAACGGCCTGCTCAGGCAGTACTTCCCCAGGGCAACCAACTTCTCCCAAGTCTCGCAGGACCAGCTCGACGCCATCGCTCTGCGTCTCAATCAGCGCCCCCGAAAAACCCTGGACTTCGAAACGCCGGCCGATAGGCTACGGAAGGTGTTGCGATGACCGGTTGAACCCACCGCCCAATTTCGGACGTTGAGGTCCCTTTGTACGTCACCCGAAAGCGGACATTCCTCATCGGGTCGAAGGACGCCCGCGCCCGTAGATGACATGTACGTCAAATATTCTCCGGTGTGACAATCTCAAAAGGTATAGATCGCTGGAGGGTCGCAAATGGTACTTGCGGTCCAATGACATCGAGCATCGTTTGAACAAGCAGGGCCGAGGTCGCTTCGAGAGGGTGGCAAAGAGCTGCGGTGATCAGGCCCTCAGAGAGCCCCTTTCGAGTTTCGGGTCCGATGTCACGGCATACCACTTTGACACCCGACCGCCGCTCAGGAGACACTTCCCTCAAGGCATGAAGTACACCGGTTATTCCGCCTCCGACGATCAGAATGCCGACAACATCGTCAGCTGATTTCAGAAGCTCGGTGACCATTCGATAGGCCTCACTGGCTTCCTCGTGGGTGGGGCGGCTTTCCTCTACCGTGAGCCGTGGAGCGTGCTCGCGCAAATAGGAACGGAAACTGGCGTCGGACACGTCTTGGCATTGATACCGATGGTTGCCGATGAAGACAGCAATCCGACCAGGACCTTGGGTCGTTTGCGTAATCAGGAAGGCCGCGGTGCGCCCAAGCTTCCAGTTATCGGTGCCAACATAGGCCGCTCTTTCCGGCGCGGATTGATCCGTGATGTAAGCAACAACCGGTTTGCCCATCTCCTTCAGCGAACGGATGGCCTGGCCAATGATCGGGTGATCCGCCGCGACCACCGCGACAGCGTCGCAGGATTCGCCGAGGGCAATGAGATGGGCCGAGATGGTCTCCGGCGTCAAAATATCTACGAAGTCGACGACGGGCTCGATGACTTCGTCCCGACGCTCGCGACAGGCGGCAACGATCTTCTTTCCGAATAGCTGATAGAGGTCACGGGTCGACTGCTGGAGCAGGAAACCCAATCGGTAATGCGGCGATATTTTACGAGCCCGATCGTCAATCGCCCCGATACCGTAAAAGCCAATTTCTTCCGCAGCACCTTGGACGCGTTGGATAGTTTTCGGCCGCACGGAAACAGTGCCGCCCAAAATTCTGTTCACAGTCGCCACCGATACGCCTGCCGCGGTAGCGAGATCTTGGATTGTCGGCCGCTTCATGAAGCCCGTCCCTTGGCTGTATCATCATGATTGAATCTAAATGATACAAATGCAATTTTGATGTTATTTCTGCCTTCTCCGAATATCAACCCTCCGATATGAATTGCGCCGAACAGGGGCTCGATCGGCTGAGCCCTAGGGGGTCCGAACCCCGCGGACACCAGACCGATCCGGGCGAGGAGGCGCTGTTACGATGGATGACCTTCAGTATGGAACACGCGACAAGCGCGGGAATTGGGCCCCGCACCGGCGCGCCGAGCCGGCGCCGATCTGGCACCGTCCGTTCAATGCAAAGAAGGTGGTTGCATGGATTCCTGAATTTTTCTGGCCATGGAACACGTTCCATCTCGCCACCGCGCTCATTTGGGTAAATCTGCTAATCCCGAGCTGGCAGAGCCTCGCGAGCTTCTCGCTACTCAATTACCTTTGGCTGTACGGCCTCAACGCCGCGGGGATTTTTCTTTTCTACGGCTTCTTCGAGCTGCGCTATTACTTCCAGCGCAAGCAACAAAACCGCTTCAAATACAATTCAAAATTCCCTTCGGACGCGCCGTCGGACGTGTTCTGGTTTCAAAGCCAGAACATCGACAATTTCAGCCGCTCGTTTTTCGTTACGATACCACTGTGGACAGTGGTCGAGATCGTGATGCTGTGGGTCTATGCAAACAGCTGGGCGGTTTGGCTGCCATGGACGACGAATTGGCTTTACCTCTCGTTCGTGGTGCTTATCGCGCCGGCCGTGCATGAGGTCTATTTCTTCTTCCTTCACCGGGCGATCCACTGGCCGCCGCTCTACAAATGGGTGCATTCGGTCCATCATAACTCGATCAATCCGAGTCCCTGGTCTTCACTGTCGATGCACCCGGTCGAAGGCTTCCTCTATCACGCTGAAGCCTGGCTGCACCTGCTGATCCCTTCCAACCCGGTCTGCGCTTACTTCACGCTGCACGGAGCGGGCTTTGGGGCAGTGAACGGCCACCTCGGCTTCGAGACGTTCGAGCTAACCGACAAGATCAGCCTCGATAGCCATTCTTACGTGCACTACCTGCACCACAAGTATTTCGAGGTGAATTACGGCGGCGATGGGCTGGTACCCCTCGATAAGCTGTTCGGCACTTGGCACGACGGCAGCAAAGAAGCCGATGAGGTCATGAAGGTTCGCTTCCGCAAGAAGAAGGAAAAAATGCGGGGCCGGCACGAAAGCCGCAGCGATCCCGCCTCTGGAATGCCGGCGGAATAACCAACCAAAGACTGTTTCGACTGCGCCTGTGAGGAGCGGGCTCGGGACTGCAAGACTTTTGTTGAAACCCCACGGGGTAAATTGGGAGGAAGACTATGAAGCTTTTCAAGACACTCGTGTCGACAGCGGTGCTGATTGGATTCAGCGCCGGCGCGACGCTCGCCGCCAATATCTTCGTGGTCGGCGGCAAACCGGACGATCCGTTTTGGTCGATCGTCAAGCGCGGTGCAGAAGACGCCGGTAAGGTGGTCGAAGCCCAAGGCGGCAAGGTCACTTGGCTCGGACCGCAGAACTACGACAATCTCGGTGTCGACGCCGCCGAGTTGATCCGTCAGGCGATCGACCAGAAGGCCGACGCCATTGTCGGCCCAGACTGGGTGCCGGAAGCGATGGACCCTGCGTTCAAGGCAGTGAAAGATGCTGGCATTCCCCTGATCATCTACAATGCCGGCGGGCTGAAAGCGGCCGATCGTCTCGGCGCTATGAACTATGTCGGCTCGGACGACTACAAAGGCGGTGTCGCGGCTGGCGAGTACCTCACCAAGGCCGGGAACAAGAAGGGCGTCTGCATCAACACGCTGCCAGGCGCTGCCAATATCGAGGCCTTCTGCGGCGGCTTCAAGGAGGGGATGAAGAACGGCGGTGGCGAAGCCGATGTCCTGCCATTGCCCGCTACATCCTTCGGCTCGGCGACAGCCGTCGCCCAGGCAGTGAAGGCCTATCTGCTGCAGCACCAGGACGTCAACGCCGTCTTTACCATCGGCAATGTCGACGCCAACTCGGCCATGAACGGCCTTACCCAGGCCGGCAAGGTCGGGAAAGTGCAACTCTGCGGCATGAACTTTGACGAAACCATCCTGAACAACATCAAGGATGGCAAGCAGGCCTGCGCGATCGACCAGCAAGGCTACCTGCAGGGATACCTGGCCGTCGCGATTCTGAATGGCCACGTCAATTATGGCTTGGCGGTGCCCACCCGCGAGATCCTTACGGGACCAGGCATCATCGACAAGACAAACGTCGACGCCACCATCGCTGGCGTGAAAGCAGGGACGCGATAATCCTCCCGCCTGGGCCGCCCTCGCTTTACAGCGGGCGGCCCTTTTTCCCTCTCTGTGCGCGGCGGCCCCATCGCGGCCGGCCGTGTGATCGCGGATTACCCTAATGGCACATCCCGTGACATCCACTTCAACTCCGCTGGCGGATCGCAGGCAGTCCGGATTGGCTTTCGGCAGGCTGGCGCGTCGACCGGAATCGGGCTCGTTCCTTGGCATGGTCGCAGTCCTGCTTTTCTTCGGTCTGTTCGGCGGCAGTGGCTTTATGTCGGCAGCGGGCACGGCCAGCTGGTTGAATATCGCGTCTGAGATCGGGATCATTGCGCTGCCGATAGGGTTGCTTATGATCGCCGGGGAACTGGACATCTCGGTCGGTGCACTGATCCCCGCAGCGTCTCTCACCGCTGCTATCGTGTCAGGCCACTATGGGCTGCCCGACTGGCTTGGCATAACGGCCGCGCTTGGCCTCGGCCTCGCTGTCGGCTTGCTCAATGGTCTGCTCGTGACGAGAACGACCATCCCGTCGCTCATAATCACCATTGGCACCATGTTCCTCACGATGGGTCTGACCCTAGGTCTCACCGTCAAGATCGCCGGCAGCACCGGCGTCTCGCTTGTGCCGGAGCCGCTCACCAAGGCAATCTTCGGCGACTATCTCGGCGGCATGTTCCAGGTCACGATCCTGTGGTGGGTGGTGTTCGTGATTGGCCTGTTCTGGCTGTTGCACATCTCCCCGATGGGCAACTGGATCTATGCACTCGGCGGCGACAAGGAAAGCGCGCGCAACGTTGGCATCCCGACCAAGCGGCTGACCATCGGTCTGTTCATGCTGTCTGGCTTCAGCGCTGCTTTCGTCGGGGTCAGCGAGGTGATGGTCTACCAGAGCGCGCAGGTTCTGGCGGGCCAGTCCTTCATCTTCAATTCCATCATGTGCGTGGTCATTGGCGGCGTCTTGCTCACAGGCGGCTTCGGCTCGATCGTCGGCATCGTGTTCGGCACGCTCACTTTCTCGATCGTGAACCAGGGCATCTATTTTACCAGCCTGGATCCCAATGTCGGGAGCATCATCATCGGCGCGCTTCTGCTGATTGCGGTGTTGACCAACGACACGTTCCGGCAATTGGCGCTCAGCTATTCGTCGAAGAAGGGGGGATAGTCATGATGGACGCAATCAAGCCGTTGTTGCGCCGTCCCGAAGCCGGCTCGATCCTCAGCCTCGTCGGCGTGGTGCTGTTCTTTGTTCTGTTCGGCGGCGCCAATCTGGGCACGCTGATTGGCGCGGCGAGCTGGGTCAATTTCGCGGCTAATCTCGGCATTGTCGCCATTCCCGTCGGGCTGCTGATGATCGCTGGCGAACTCGACATTTCCATCGGCGCTTTGATCCCGGCGGGTTCGATGACCACCGCCATCCTGTCCGGTTACTACGGACTGCCCATAACGGTAGGGATCGCCGGCGCGCTGGCGGTCGGCGTCGCGGTCGGCCTGGTCAACGGCCTGCTGACCATCCGCACCTCGGTGCCCTCGCTGATCATCACCTTGGCGACGCTCGTCGCCATGCAGGGCGTGGTGCTCAGTGCTTCGGTGCTCCTGACCGGCAATGCCAGCGTGGCGCTCACCGCGCCGGACTGGGCAAAATTCCTGTTCGGACAACTACTCGGTGGCAGCCACCAGGTCACCATCGTCTGGTGGATCGCGTTCGCCGCCATCATGGGTTTCGTCCTGCACAAGACGCGTTACGGCAATTGGCTCTTTGCCATGGGCGGCGACAAGGTCAGCGCCCGCAACGCCGGCATTCCGACGAACCGCATGACAATTGCACTGTTCGTGTTGTCAGCAGTTAGTGCCACATTCGTTGGAATCTGCCAGGCGATCCTGTTCAACTCCGCCCAGGTCTCCGGCGGCATGAACTTCATCTTCAACGCCATCGTGTCCGTCGTCGTGGGCGGCGTGCTGCTGACCGGTGGATTCGGCTCGGTCCTGGGCATCTTCGTCGGCACCATCACATTCGCGATTGTGAGCCAGGGCATCTACTTCACCCAGATCGACCGAAACTGGTCGAATCTGATCATCGGCGTGATGCTCCTGCTGGCCGTGTTGATGAACCAGTCATTCCGCGACCTGGCACTGTACTTCAGACCGGGGCGCAAGCGAACCCTGCCACGGGAGCCGGCAAACCCTTGAGAGATGAATTCCTTGACAAGCCCCACTTCGGTGAACGCCACCTTCGCGCAGCCGAATTGCAGATGAAGAGATGAGGCCATGAACGACAAACCTGCCATTCTCGAACTGAGGAACGTCAACAAGTCCTTCGGACCGATCGACGTCCTGCACGATATCTCGCTGAGGGTGCGCGCAGGCGAAGTGCTTTGCTTGCTCGGCGACAACGGAGCCGGCAAGTCGACCCTTATCAAAACCCTCGCCGGGGTCCACAAACCCAGCGGCGGCGAGATACTGATGGATGGTCAGCCTGTGACGTTCGTCGGTCCGAGTGACGCGCAGGGACGCGGAATCGCCACGGTGCACCAGTTCGGCGGCACGTTCCCACTGATGAGCATCGGGCGGTCTTTTTTCGTCGGCGTCGAGCCGACCAAAGGGTGGGGACCGTTCAGGATCTACGACCGCAAGCGCGCCAACGACATCGCGGTGAAAGCGGTACGGGATTTCGGTATCACCCGTATTGATGACGGTGACCGCTTGGTTGGCGGCCTGTCGGGCGGCGAGCGCCAGTCGCTCGCCATTGCCCGCGCCGTGTATTTTGGAGCGCGCGTGCTGATCCTGGATGAGCCGACAGCGGCGCTCGGCGTCAAGCAGGCCTCGCATGTGCTGCGTATCGTCAATGAGGCCAAGAGGCGCGGCCTGGCGGTGGTCTTCATCACCCACCAGGTCATGCACGCCATGGCCGTCGGCGATCATTTCGCAGTGCTGATCCGTGGCGCCATCGCCGCCGATTTCCGCAAGGGCGAAAAGTCCCGCGAGGAGATCACGGATCTGATGGCTGGCGGCGAGACCATGGCTGACCTCGAAGCCCAGGTGGAGGGTTACATGGAGACCCATGAGGGGCATCCGCCGCCCCCGCAGGTGCTCGAGGTCCCAGCCGCTCACTAGACTTTCCTTGGGAGGCTATCACAGCGGCCCCGTAAACTCGAAAAGTAAAAAGCAGGACAGAAATGACAGTTCGCATTGCAGTGATCGGCGCCGGCTTGATGGGTGCGGATCATGCCAAGATAGTTGCCGAGGAACTGCCGGGCGCAACCCTTCAATTGGTTTGCGACATGGATGAGCAACGCGCTCGTCGCGTCGCCGATGCGTGCGGGGCCTTCGACATTGCCGTCGATCCCGAGGGCGCCATCGCGCGGCAAGACGTTGACGCCGTGATCATTGCGAGTCCCGATTTCACGCATGCGCCGCTCTCGATGGCCTGCATTGCCGCCGGCAAGCGGGTTCTGTGCGAAAAGCCGCTTTCACAAGCGTCAACCGACTGCATCGGGGTGATGGAAGCCGAACAGAAGGCGGGGGCGAAATTCATCCAGCTCGGATTCATGCGGCGCTACGATCGTTCCTACCAGGAGATGAAGCGGGCGCTTGATGATGGCCAACTCGGCCGGGCGCTGATGATGCACAATTTCCATCGCAACGTCGAAACGCCGGCGGCTGACTTCACCGGCGCGATGGCGATCACCAATTCAGCCCCACACGAATTCGATGTCGTGCGTTATGTGCTCGGGACGGAATATACCGCTGTTTCCGCATTCCAGCCGAGCCGCTCGGATGCGCGTGTCGCACCCGTCGTCATGGTGCTGGAAACAGTGGATGGCCAGCTCGTCAACATCGAGATCAACAACAACGCCGCCTACGGCTATGACGTCCGTGCCGAATTGATCGGTGAGAGGGGCACCGTTGCGACCAACAATATCGCCTACACCCGGACGGACTTGTCGCTTGCCCAAAGCACGGGTTACGACGCCGACTGGCGGACTCGCTATTACGATGCCTACCGCCGCCAGAACCGCGACTTCCTCCGCTTCGTCTTGACCGGTGAGTTCCCCGCGACCGCCTCGGATTGCTGGGACGGCTATTGCGCTGCCGTCGTTGCCGAGGCCGGCGTGAAGGCGCTTAAGGAAGCCCGCCGCACACCCGTGCAAATGATTGCAAAGCCGGAGTTTTACGCGTGAAGCTGGGTTTCGTTTCAGACAGTCTCGGCGATTTGCCATTCGAGGCGGTGCTCGATCACGCCCAGCTCATGGGCGTATCCGGCATCGAGGTGAATACCTGTGGCTGGTCAACCGCTCCTCATTTCCGGCTTTCATCCATGCTCGGCAACAAGGAAGCCCAGAAGCGCTTCAAAGGTGCGTTCGAAGAACACGGGTTGGAGATCATCAGCCTGAACGCCAACGGCAATCCGTTGCATCCGACCGATCGCACCCAAGGCGAAGGGTTGAAAGATACGATCCGTGTCGCCGGCGAGATGGGCATTCGCACGGTCTGCACCATGAGCGGCCTGCCGGCCGGCAGTCCCAGCGATAGCATGCCGAACTGGGTTGTGTCCTCTTGGCCGCCGGAAACACAGACCATCCTCAAATATCAATGGAAAGAAAAGCTGATCCCCTTCTGGACCGAAATCGCTGCCCTGGCGAAGCAAAACGGCGTCGAGCGCATCGCGCTCGAGCTGCACGGTAATCAGTGTGTCTATAACGTGCCCTCGCTCCTGAAACTTCGAGCAGCGGTCGGACCTGTCATTGGCGCCAATCTGGACCCCTCGCATCTGTTCTGGATGGGCGCTGACCCCCTCGCTGCCGCCGAAGCGCTGGGCGCGGCCGTTTATCATGTTCATGCCAAGGACACGCTGCTCAACCGACCCGTTCAGGCAACGACTTCGTTGCTTGAGAATGGCAGCCTCATGGACATTCCAGCGCGGTCCTGGAGCTACATCACCCTTGGGTTCGGCCATGGCGAGGAGTGGTGGCGACAGTTCTGCTATCGGCTCAAGATGGCTGGCTATGACGGCTGGCTTTCCATCGAGCACGAAGACGTACTTCTCAATTCGCTGGAGGGGCTGGAGAAGTCGGTCGCGCTACTCCAGGGCGTGATGCCGTCGGCCCCCGCAGATTTCAAACCACAAGATATCTGAAGAGGTATTCAATGCCCTGGGTCGACGCTTGCGCCGCAGATGAAATCGAAGCCGAGGAAGCCAAACGCTTCGAGAACGGCGGCCGCACTTTCGCAATCTTCCGCAACGACGCGGACGAGTATTACTGCACGGACGGGCTTTGCACGCATGAGAAGATCCACCTTGCCGACGGTCTCGTCATGGGGAACACGGTGGAGTGCCCCAAGCACGCTTCTGTTTTCGACTTTACGACCGGGGAAGTAGAGACGCCACCGGCCTGCGAGAACATCAAGACCTACAAGACGAAGGTCGAGAATGGCCGCGTCATGGTCGAGGTTTAAGTCATGACAGGTCAACGCTTTCAGCTCGCTGCCTGCGCCGAGATGCTTTGGCGTGACAAGCCTATCGAATGGCGCGCCGCTCGCCTGCACGAGATGGGATTCCAAGTCGGGCTGTGGAACTGGCGAGACCATGATCTGACAAAGCTGGAGAAATCAGGGGCGACCTTCTCCATCATGAACGGTTATCTGCGCGGCCGCCTGACCGATGACGAGGGCGCGACCGAGCTGCTGAAAACCGCGCGCGAGACGGCACAGGTGGGAAAACGCCTTGGTGTCGAGCGGCTGAACCTCCACGGCACGGGCCTCGGCGAAGGTGGTCTGCCGGTCACGCCGGTCGAGGTGGTCTCTGGCGCCATGTGGCTGAAGGCGCGCGATACTCTCAGCAGGATCGCGGACATGGCCGAGATGGAGGGCGTGACCTTTACGCTTGAGAACCTCAATCTGCCGCTGGATCACCCCGGTGTGCCCTTTGGGCGCGCCGAGGATACTCTGGCGTTGGTCTCCTCGATTGACCATCCGCGCCTGCGCCTCAACCTGGACCTCTACCATGCGCAGATCGGCGAGGGAAATCTGATCGAGCTTTGCCGGGCCTGCCTGCCATGGATCGGCGAGGTCCAGGTCGCCGACGTTCCCGGGCGCATGGAACCTGGCACCGGCGAGGTGAACTGGCACGCCATTGCCAAGGCGCTGAAGGCGATGGGGTACTCAGGGCCAGTCGGGATGGAAGCCTTCGCCTCTGGCGATCCTGAAGCAGCGCTCGAAGCATTCCGCAACGCGTTCACGGTGTAAGACAATGGTCCACAGAAACACCCGCCCCACGGTCGCCGACATTCGTGCCATGAAGGCGCGAGGGCAGAAAATCTCAATGCTCTACGTTATCACCATCGAAGAGGCCGCGGCGGCGAACGCGGCAGGCATCGACATGCTCTCCATCGAGGGCCGTTTCTTCTCCGCCGAAATGCGCGAAGCGGCTGGACGTTGCTTCGTGCAGGTGGGGCTACCTTACGGCGGCTGGGGGACTTTTGACGGCCGCCCCTTGGCAACGGCCGAGGACTATCTGCGCGCAGCCTTCCACTTTGCGGCCATGGGCGGCGACTGCTTCTATTGCGCGGCCGCCTACGACATTCAAAAGTCACTCTGTGACAACCATGTGCCGATCGTTGCGCATGTCGGACTTGTCCCTTCATACATCACCTGGACCGGGTTCCGCGCCGTGGGGAAGACTGCCCAGGAAGCTCTCAAGGTCTGGCAGCAGGTGAAGCAGCTTGAAGCGATCGGTTGCTTCGGAGCCGAGCTTGAGGTCGTGCCGGATCGGATCGGTGAGTTCATCTCGAAGAGCACATCGATGATCATGCTTGGCATGGGGGCCGGCCCAGGCGCCGATGCGCAATATCTGTTCGCGGAGGACATACTGGGCCACACCGATGGGCATAAGCCACGGCACGCCAAGACCTATCGCAATTTCGCGGCCGAGTTTGCGCGACTCCAGCAAGAGCGGATTGCGGCATTCCAGGAATTCATCGCCGACGTCGGTTCCGGCGCATACCCGCAGCCACAGCACAATGTTTCGATCGCGGAGCCGGAATACGGTGAGTTCCTGGAGCAGGCAAAAGCTTGAACCAATTCCAGAAGCCTCTTTCAAATCGGGAGGGACGGCCTCGCTCCCATCGATGGGCAGGTGCCTTCAAGGCTTTTCTCGCTGATTTAGAGGATCACCAGGTAGCAAAGTTAGAGGACAACCATGCTCAAAGTCGGCCTTCTCGGTGCCGGACGTATCGCCGGCGTTCGCGCGACGGCTATCTCGTCGCATCCCGACAGCACGCTCATCGCGGTATCGGACATCAACACCGCAGCCGCGGAAAAGCTCGGCGGGCGTGACCGGTGCCAAACCAACCTACTTCTTCCTGGAGCGCTACATGCCCGCGTAGGCGGCCGAATGGGCGGCTTTTGTCAGCGCGATCACGGAAGAAAAAGGCGCCTCCAGTTACCCTGAATGACGGTGTTGCCGCCCTGGGGATGGCCGAGGCCGCGACGCTATCGGCGAAGAGCGGCAACCCTGTCACCCTGGCGAGCGTGCTGGGCTGACGGTGTTGGCGCGTCGTCGGCAACCCGCTCGCAGGATCAAACTGACACCATCGGCCGGGCCCGCCGCACAGGCAACGCGAAGGAATGCAAGCAACTCACGTCGGCCTAATGACCATTGCATGCCTGCTTTCCAACACCTGACAGCGTCTCGCCGACGGCTTCATGCGTAACTTCGCTCAGGAACAGAGCCAATGATGAATTTTGCACTTCGCGTCGAATGCCGCTCGACCAGGGGGATCGTCGCGGCGATCTCGACCTTCCTCGCGGACCAGTCCTGCAACATTACCGACAGTGCGCAGTTCGATGATGCCGACACCGGCAACTTCTTCATGCGGGTGAGTTTCCGCTCCGAAGGCGGATCGGGGCTGGAAGGACTCCGTTCGGGCTTCAAGGCAATCGCCTCGCAGTTCGGCATGGAAGCGGAGTTCTTCGACGAGGGCGTCAAGCGCAGGGTCATCATAATGGTCTCGCGCTTTGGCCATTGCCTCAACGATCTTCTCTATCGCTGGCGGATCGGTGCGCTTCCGATCGATATCGTCGCAGTGATTTCCAATCACATGGACTACCAGAAGGTCGTGGTGAACCACGACATCCAGTTTCACCTCATCAAGGTGACGAAAGAGAATAAGGCCGAGGCCGAAGCGCAGCAAATGCGCGTCGTCGAGGAGACGGGCGCTGAACTGGTCGTGCTGGCGCGATACATGCAGGTGCTGTCGGATGAGATGTGCCGGAAAATGTCGGGCCGCATCATCAACATCCACCATTCCTTCCTGCCGTCATTTAAGGGCGCCAATCCCTACAAGCAGGCGCACGACCGGGGCGTGAAGCTGGTCGGGGCCACGTCGCATTACGTGACGGCCGATCTGGACGAGGGGCCAATCATCGAGCAAGACACGATCCGCGTGACACATGCGCAGTCAAACGAGGACTATGTCAGCCTCGGCCGCGATGTCGAGGCACAGGTGCTTGCCCGAGCAATTCACGCTCATATCCACCGTCGGGTTTTCCTAAACGGGAACAAGACCGTCGTATTTCCTGCGTCGCCGGGGTCGTTTGCCTCAGAACGCTTGGGCTGACGAGGGTCGTGATCGCCAAATGGCACGGACTGAGTTTTGCGGGCATCTGGCCGCCGGTTCTTCGAAGTGTGGGAGCTTTCGAATGAAATCGCTCGGACTTAAGGACAAACCGAAGTCTCTTCACGAAATCAAAACGGCGATCGCGAAGCGCGAGGTTCGATTGAGCCCAGCCCTGGAGAAGGTGGCTCGGCAGGCACTCGAACGACCCGAGATAGTTGCATTTGAAAGCGCAGCCGAGATTGCCAACCGTTGCTCTGTTAGCACAACCGCGCTGACAAGACTTGCCCGTTGTTTTGGCTTCTCTACTTTTCGGGAAATGAAAAAGGTGTTCCAAGACAATCTGCGCTCTGGCAGTGCAAGGTTTGCCACCCAAGCTCCGAAAACTGTCCGCAGCGTTCAACCCGGTTAGCACGCCTGCAATTGACGAAAGTGGGCCGCGCTAGACTGGGCGCAAAGGTCGGCTACTAACCTGGTCATCGCGAAACCGGACGTTCCGTTTGCGTGAAGAGTTTCGGGCGCTGGCAGGCGTACGAAAGTCCCCGAGGAAGGAACCCGCGGGCCGCAGGCGATGGCTATGGGGATTTCGATCTGCGGCTGGTGTCGGCGATGGCGCGACCGCCGCCGGGAGACGCCGCGATTGATACGGGCATGCCGCATTGTTGCGCTTGCGCGCGATGTTGCCGGCTCGGCGCAGGTCCGGACGCGCGCCTTTCGGCGACGGTAGTCACCATGGACTCGCGTGGATACGTCGCCGGCGGCTGAGCGCCTGCAGCTGAAGGCTCGACCATGCCATGCCGGGTCATGGGACGTTCTCCCGGTTGTCGCCGTTGCGTCCGGCGGTCCGCGCGGTTGCCTCCACCGTTCGAACGTCTCGATGACGATCATGCGTCCGCCGCAGCAAGGGCACGGCGGGCGGAAGTTGTCCGGATCGTCGAGGTTATCGTCATCGGGCGGCGCGGCGACGTCCAGGAATTGGCGGGCGAGCGCGAGGCAGTCCTTGCGAGAGCCGCCTGCGAGCAAGCCGTAGTGACGGATGCGATGGAAGCCGCGCGGCAGGACATGGAGCAGGAACCGACGAATGAACTCGTGAGGCACGAACCCGCTTCGCGGGAGGGTGCGAGCGGTGAGGTAAGTGTGATTGTTTAAGGCTCTGGGCAGGTAGAGCGTGCGATCCGACCATGGAGTTCCCTTCAACGAGAGGAACTTGCCATGGCTACCTTGTCGACCGACGCTCCGATCACGCCGCTTCGCCAGCGCATGCAGCAGGACATGCTGATGCGGGGCTTGGGACCGCATACGCAGCAGGATTACGTTCGTCAGGTCCGGCGCTTCGTCGCGTTCCTTGGCCGCGCTCCCGACACCGCCAAGACCGAGGACATCCGGCGCTTCCAGTTGCATCAGCATGAGAGTGGCGTCGGACCGGCGACGATCAACGGCGCGGTCTCGGCGCTGCGCTTCCTGTTCACGGTGACGCTGAAGCGGCGGGATCTGGCCCGCGCGCTGGTGATCACCCGATGTCCCCGCAAGCTGCCCGACGTGCTGAGCGTGGAGGAAGCGGCGCGGCTGCTCGAAGCTGCCCCAGGCATCAAGTACAAAGCCGCGCTCGGTGTCGCCTATGGCGCGGGACTGCGCGTGTCCGAGGTCGCGCACCTCAAGGTCGACGATATCGATAGCACACGCATGCTGATCCGCGTCGAGCAGGGCAGGGACGCAGGGACCGCAACGCGATCCATCGACGCTCGCCGGCTCCGTTTCGAGCCGGCGATGCGCTTCAGCGGGTCGGGCACTCTGGGCGGCGGGCAGATGATCCGCGGTGGGTCTGGCAGGTGCGCCGGGCTCAGTTGCTTGTCCTCGACGAATTGATCGAGGCCACGGAGCCGGGTCTGACCGCCCATGACCGCGCTCCTGCGCGCCCCGGTGCAAACGCGGCAGTCCTTGGGGCTGACTTCGTTCGCGGTTCTAAGGTATGAGCAGCAGCTTTCCAGTGGTCGTTCGGCTTTCCATGTCGGCATGGGCATTCGCCGCATCCGCCAGCCGATATTCGCCGCCGATCCTGATTTTGAGCTTGCCCTCGACGATCCAATGGAAGAGTCGGATCGAACGCGAGCGAAGCAGTTCCGGTGTATGGATATGATCAAAAAAGGTGGCGTAGCCGATCTTGATGCTCTTCGGCAGCGCCATAATGTCGATCGGGCCAGGACCGCCCAGGACGGGTCCGTACCAGCAGAAGGTGCCCGATCGGCGGAGCGCATCCAGCGAGCCTTGGAATGTCTTGGGACCGGAGCCATCATAGACCACATGCACCCCTTCGCCGCCCGACAGGCGAATTGCTTCGTCGGCGAATTGCCCTTCGGCATCTACAATGACGTGATCGGCGCCCGCCTCCTTGGCGATCGCCAGCTTGTCTGCCGAGGACACGCGGCCGATGACATGGCCGCCCCTCAGCTTGATGATTTGGGTAAGCAGCAGACCGACTCCACCAGCCGCGGCATGGACAAGCGCGATGTCGCCGGGCTGCACGGGATAGAAATCCGTCGCGAAATGGCTGGCTGTGAGGCCCTGCATCATCACAGCCGCCGCCGTGCGATCGTCGATCGCATCCGGTATCGGCACCAGCGCATCGGCCCGTATCACGGTCCTCTCGGCATAACTCCCCGGCGAATACACCCAGGCGACACGACGGGTCGGCCAAAGATCGCTGACCCCATCACCGACCGCGATCACGCGGCCAGCGCCCTCTACGCCCAAAATCTTCGGATCCGGCACGTCGGTCCAGGCAAGTCCGCGCCTAACGCCCGTGTCCATGAAGTTCACGCCAGCCGCAGCGACTTCAACCAGGGCTTCTCCCGGACCTGGCGTTGGCTCGAGCATGTCGACAAACTCGATGACGTCCGGCCCGCCCCATCGGTTCATCACGACGGCTTTCATCGCGATGCCTCCGCTGCTGCCTTTTCGATCAGCCGAGCGACAGGTTCAGGGTTCGAAACCATCACCGCATGCGAGGCGCCTTTGACCACCACGGTCTTGCGCGCGTGCGCTCGTTCGGCCATGAAGGCGGAAGCTTGGGGTGGGATGTTCTTGTCCTTGTTGCCGTAGATGAACCAGCTCGGAATCTTCTTCCACGCCGCCGCGGTCTGGGCCTCGTTCAGCGCCGCTTCCGTGATAGGCCGTTGCGTGGCAGCCATCAGCTTTGCCTCGGGGATAGAAACGTCGGTTGCAAACTGGTCGCGGAACTTCTCCTGCCGGATGTAGAGATCCTTGCCGCCGCCTGACAGCGGAACGGGTGGAGCGAGCGTGGGCGCAAGAGTGCTGCCTGGGAACTTGCCCGCAAGCCCGGCGGCCGTCTCGCCGACCTCCGGTGCAAACGCCGCAACATAGACGAGCGCCCTGACATTGGCATGGCCATCGGCGGTTTCGCTAATGACCGAGCCGCCGTAGGAATGTCCGACCAGAATGACAGGCGATGTAATGCCGGATACGATATCGGCAACATATTGAGCGTCAGTGGCGACACCCCGCAGGGGATTGGCAGCGGCCACAACGGGGTAACCATCCTTCTCGAGGATCTTGACGACTCCGTTCCAGCTCGATGAGTCGGCGAACGCGCCGTGAACCAGAACGATGGTGGGCTGAACAGTGGTGGGCTTTTCTGACTGCGCGTAAACGCTGCCTGATACGGACATGGCGATTGCCAATCCTGCGAGCAGTCTTGTCATCTCACATAACCTTTCGATGGTTTTGTTGGTGTAGTGCCATTGCGATGGTCGCAGGGCTAAATATTTGGGTCTTTCAGAGAGTTCTTTAGCTAAGGCTGCGGCGAGCCGACCCGCTGCGGAATATTCATCCGGCATCGCTGCGAAGACGGATTACGCAATGGTCGCAACCACACACCGCAGGCGGTGGACAGGTTTCATCGGGAAGCCGCTTGACAGGTTGTCAAAACTTGCCGACGTCGATGACCGCCTGCGCAAAGGCCTGTGGAGCCTCCTGCGGCAGGTTGTGACCGATGCCGCCTGAGATCAGCCGGTGTTCGTATTTGCCGGAGAACTTCTTGGCGTAATTTGCCGGATCCGGATGCGGCGCGCCGTTTGCGTCGCCCTCCATCGTAATCGTCGGTACACCGATCGCCGGAAACGCCGCGAGCTTTTGTTCCAAGCCATCATATTTTGGCTCACCTGGCGCCAAACCGAGTCGCCAGCGATAGTTATGGATAGAGATCGCGACGTGGTCGGGGTTGTCGAACGCGGGAGCGGAGCGTTCAAAAGTTACATCGTCGAAAGCCCATTTGGGTGAGGCGAGCGCCCAGATGAGGCGCGTGAATTCGCGGGTATATTTCTCGTAACCCGCCCGTCCCCGTTCAGTGGCGAAGTAATATTGATACCACCACTGCAATTCGGCCTTCGGCGGCAGCGGCGCCTGGTTCACCTGCTGACTGCCGATGAGATAGCCGCTGACTGACACCATGGCCTTGCAGCGCTCAGGCCAGAGCGCGGCGATGATGTTGGCTGTGCGCGCGCCCCAGTCATAGCCGGCGATGACCGCTTTCTGGATGTCCAGCACATTCATCAACGCAACGATGTCAGACGCAAGCGCCGCCTGCTGACCGTTCCTAGGTGTTGCGTCCGACAGGAACCGCGTCGTACCGTAACCGCGCAAATATGGCACGATGACCCGGTACCCTGCGTTGGCAAGCAGCGGCGCGACATCGACATAGCTGTAAATGTCGTAGGGCCATCCGTGCAGAAGGATCACCGGCGGGCCGTCCGCAGGACCGTCCTCGGCATATCCGACGCTCAGCAGATCCGCGTCGATCTGCTTCATTGAGGAGAACGAGGTCCGTGCCTTCAGCATGGGGGAGACTGTCCTTTTAGGCCCGTCGCCCTGCGCCTCCGCAACCCCGATCGCGCCAAGTTGTGCCGCGGCGATTGTCGCGGCAGCAACGCCGAAGAGGCGACGCCGATGGTGATTGATTTCTTCCGGGTTTTTGATCGCGTTCATTGGTGCACCGCCCTGTCGTGATGACATTTTGCCGAGAGTGACATGCAAGATCGATCGATGTGATCGGTAGCTAAGCGAGGCTGATTGCGACTTCGATATTGCCGCGCGTGGCCTTCGAGTAGGGGCAGTTCTGATGTGCTGCCTCTACAACAGCCTTGGCAACGTCGCGGTCGAGCCCGGGTACGCTCACATTGAGGCGCGCGCCGAGGAAGAAGGCACCGTCGGCAGTGTTCAGATCCACCTCTGCGTCAATTGCGAGGTCGGCGGGCAGCCTGACGTTCATTTTGCGGGCGGCAATTGCCATTGCGCCCTCGAAGCAGGCCGACCAGCCGGCTGCGAACAGCTGCTCCGGATTGGCGCCGCCGCCCGGTCCGCCGGGCGTGGAAAGCCTGATGTCCAGTCGACCGTCGGAACTGCGGGATGTGCCGTCCCTACCGCCAGTGGTGCGGACCTTGGCGGTATACAGGAGCTTTTCAGATTGGGTCATGATGTCTGGGTCCTTCGCAAAAGGGCACTTTGAATTCGATTTGGAAATTGGCGCGTGGCTTCGCTCTCCACGAGCGTGGAAAACGCACTTAAAGGCTTGCGGCCCAAGCAAGTTTTGCGGCACGAGCGATAGCGACACTGCAAGCATGATCATTCTCCCTGGGCCGGTCAGCAAACGTTCTTGCTGCTTCCACACATAGAGAGAGATCGCCCGGAGCACCCGTTATACACTATGATGCGGTGTTAGCGCTCGCCAGTGCCGCCCGTCCTGGAACTGGGCCTGAGCTGCTTCCTGTCCTGCCCCAATCGTCCCTCGGGGCCACGAAATCGACTTTTTGCTACATAGGTAGTGGACTTGGAACCGCGTCTGACCAGCCAACAAAAAGCAATAAAGAATGATGCCATGATATCGCCAGCCGCGCAGACGAGCGACAGGATATCGTTTGGTCCCTTTACGCTGGCGGCGGGCGAGAGGCTCCTGCTGCGGCAAGGCGCGCCTGTCAATCTGGGCGCGCGCTCTTTCGACATCCTTACAGCCTTGGCTGCGCGCCCCAACGAAATCGTCAGCAAGAAGGACCTGCTGGCCCATGTCTGGCCCGACGTTACCGTCGAAGAAGGCAGTTTGCGGTTTCAAATCGCCAACCTCAGAAAGGCGTTGGGCGATGGCGCGGGCGGCGCGCGCTACATCGCCACTCTGACGGGGCGCGGCTACTGCTTTGTGGCCCCGGTCTCGCGATCGGATGGTCAAGACAATGGCCAAAGGGATGTCGTCGCCAGCTATCCGCAAGCCAATCTGCCAAGCCGCCTGCTCCGGATGGTCGGCCGGACTGACGACACTGTCCGACTTTCAACTCAACTGGCCGAGACGCGTTTCATTACGATCGTCGGCACGGGTGGTGTCGGCAAGACCGCTGTTGTTGTGGCGGTGGGCCACGATCTCGTCGAAGCATTCTCGGGTGCCGTGCATTTCGTCGATCTCGGGGCGGTGAGTGATCCGGGCTTGGTTGCGACGACGGTGGCCTCGACGCTAGGGCTGTCTCTACAGTCCGAAGACGCGACCCCCAGTCTGCTCGCCTACCTTGCAGACAAGCGGATCCTCCTGATTCTTGACACTTGCGAGCATGTCATTGACGCCGCGGCGGACTTGGCGGCCCGCATCTTCGCCGCCGCACCGCAAGCCCACCTGCTGGCAACGAGCCGCGAGCCCCTTCAAGTCGAAGGGGAGCACGTTTACAAGCTGGAGCCGCTCGCATGCGCGCCTGCCGATCTGGAACTCACCGCGTCCACTGCGCGCCGCTTCCCTGCGATCCAACTGTTCCTGGAACGCGCTGCCGCGAGCGGTGCCGGGCTTGATCTCCAAGATGCGGATGCCGCCATCGTGGCCGGTATCTGCCGCAAGCTCGACGGCGTGCCGCTCGCGATTGAGCTGGCGGCTGGACGGGTTGCGACTTATGGCCTGCAGAAAACCGCCGAACTTCTCAACGAACGGCTGACGCTATTGTGGCCGGGACAACGTACCGCGCCGCCGCGGCAAAAGACCCTCCAGGCCACTTTGGACTGGAGCTACGGACTGCTATCGGAGTTCGAGCGTCTTCTGCTTCGCCGCCTCGCGATCTTCGTTGGCCACTTTTCGATCGAGGCCGCCCTGGAAGTTGTGACGAGCGCAACCGTCGATGACGCACTCGTATTTGGCGCTATCGACAGCCTGGTCGCCAAGTCGATGATAGCGGCAAGGCCTGCCGGGGCAACGATGCGTTACCGCCTGCTCGACACGACGCGAGCCTACGCCCTTCAGCTCGACGTCGACGATGCCGAGCACGCGAGCCTGGCCGCGCGTCACGCGACGCATTATCTGCGCTGGCTGGAGGAGACAGGAGCCGAGTGGCCTACTTTGTCGAGCGGCGTACAACGGTCATTTCACCTAGCGGGCCTTGCCAATGTGCGAGCGGCTCTGGACTGGTGCTTCGGACTTGACGGGAACACTGACGTCGGCGTCCGTCTGGCTGCCGCGGCGGCCCCCTTTTTTCTGTCGATGTCCTTGCTCACCGAATGTCATCGCTGGGCGGCGCAAGCGGTTGTTACTCTTGACGATACTACTAGAGGCGGATTGGAGGAGATGCATCTTCAGGCAGCCCTTGGGGTCTCCCTGATGTTCACGCGTGGTGGAAGAGATGCGGCGCGCGTGGCATTGAACAGAAGCCTGGTCATTGCCGACCGACGTGGCGAGGCGCTCGATCAGCTTCGGATTCTAGGCCCGCTGCAAATGTTTCACCTGCGTACGGGAGAGTTCAGGACCGCGTTGCAATATGCGGAGCGCTGTTCCGTCATTGCCGGAACGCTTGAGGATTCGGTCTCCACCACTTTGGCGCATTCCTTGATGGGGATTTCGCTTCACCTCAGCGGAGAGCTCGGCCGTGCCCAGACCGCGCTCGAAGCGGCGTTGCGATACGGGCCGCGCTCCAACCGAACCACGACGAACTATCTCGGCTTTGACGGCAAGATTCTGGCGGGATCGATTTTGGCAAGGACACTGTGGCTGCAAGGCCATCCTGATCGGGCCGCGGAGCGCGCGCTGCTGACGATTGAGGAGGCGGAAGTCCTGAACCATCCCCTGTCTCTCTCCATTGCACTTGTCTGGGCGATTTCCGTGTTCCTCTGGATCGGCAAGCTGGAGCTCGCTGAGAAACACATCAATCGTCTTTTCTCTCGTGCCGAATTTCATTCTCTCGGGCCCTATCTCGCACTGGGAGGCGGCTTCACAGGGGAGATCGCCATTCGTCGCGGCAGCCCAAGCAGCGGTGTCGAAGGCCTTCGACGCTGCCTTGCCGAACTCCACGCCGCGCCTTACGAACTGCTCACCACGCCGCTCAATATCTCGTTTGTTCTGGGCCTGGCTGCGGCGGGCCGATCCGCGGAGGCACTTTCACTGATCGAGGAGACGATCCGTGACGTCGAGGCAAGCGGCGATCTTTGCTATATGCCGGAACTGCTGCGCGTAAAGGGAACCCTTGTTCTCGCGGCCCCGCGCCCTGGCGCCGACGAAGAGGCCGAAATGTGTTTTCGGCGGTCGTTGGAACTCAGTGATCGTCAAGGCGCGCGGGCATGGGAGCTGCGGACCGCTGTCGACCTTGCTTCCCTGCTGGCCGCTCGGGGACAACACAGGGACGCACGGGCTCTTCTCCTGCCGATTTTCGCGCGATTCGGGGAAGGCTTGGAGACAGCAGACCTGCGGTCAGCCGCAGGCGTGCTGGCAACGCTGAAATAGGTGTGAGCTTTCGGGAGATTGTCCGTTCGGACCGGACCCAGGAGACTGTCGAGGAAGGCCAATGGTCCGGCTCCTTCAAACGGAAAGCGACGCTTGGCCAACCATAGTCGGGCGTTCCTTCGGAGCTACCATCCGGTGTGGGCTATTCTGTAGACAGTGACTTTCCCGAGCATATGGATTTCAGACTGCGGGCGAACAATGAAACATTCCCAAAGTAATTCGGGTATAGGTCGACAAGCTTTTCGACCTTATCCACCTCGACCAACGCAACCGTCCAATCAATTCCCCTTAGCGCGATTTTCTTCTCTATTTCTTCCAATTTCCGCGCCCCCATGATGAGAGTTCGGAATGGTTGAATGGTAACGTTCTGATCCGCTCTATATTGTACCAAATGATGCCGAAAATGTCCCGTTGGCTGTACGAGGCTCTCTGAGCGGAGGGTAAGATTCGTGATATCTGCCAGTATACTTGTTGCACCTATACGCCTGTTGATATCCCGCAGTTCCCGCACTCGGTCATCGCGATCCGGAACACCGACGTCAATGGGACACTGCTCAACCTGCGCGAATTCCGCCGACATAAGCTGGAAAAGACGTAGCCAATCCTGCTCGCCGTTTCCGTGCTTCAAATCCTGGCGCTGGAACAGCCCGACGGCCTCAACTGCAGTTGCCCATGAGTGCTGAAGTGTGGTCCGAACTTGCAATTCGATGCGTCGTCCCTCGAAAGCGTGGGTGTGGGCAGCTCTGGGTCGGTACTGGAAAACAATATGGTGACTTCGATAGCCGTCCGCCTTCGGCTCATCGATATAGTTAAATTCCCGACAGTGTATCTCATGGGGGAACTTGTCTCGCATCGATTCGAGAAGCAAGCGGACGCTTTTGATGTCGGGCATGATCGCTCGGCAGCCGCCGATATCGTTCATGGTGTCCAAATTGGTGGTGGACTCTCGAAGCTTCCGACAAATGGATGCCAGACGCTTCGGACGCGATGCCATGTCGCCCTTCAATCGCAGGGCTTTCATGTAGTGACCGACAGAGAACCGAACGCTCCGCATCGGCAGAAAGTGCGAGTCGCGCCAGCTATTGGCGATTGAGAAGATTCGCATCGTGTCCACGTACTGGCCGGCAGTGGTGCCTTGTCCGAGCTGCATAGGTTTTGCCAGCCGGTCGCCTGCCTTGCGAACGGCTTGCATGCTGTATTTGAGGCGCGGGTACTCAGTCATTGGACCACAAAGTCAAGGTAGGCCGCCTCATTCTGAACTGGGCGGGACGACCGCAGGAGAATCGGATCTCATGTATCGTACCGCTTTGTATCCCTCGAGTCCGCTCAGAGCGGCTGGATCGAAGCCACAAGACCTCGATGGTGCCTCCTTGAATTGCCTCTGCGGTGACTCACCGGCCCCGGTAGCTTGGGCGCACGCAACGTCGCAACCATGCAGTTGCCGTCGCGTACTAAATGCGCCTCTCGAGTGTCCTTCCTGCCGCCTGTGATGCCGCACATGTTTTGGGTAGCGGGCGAAGGGCCGGGGGGAACTCACGCTCGTGACACCAGGCGGATTGGAGCGTTCTTCTTGGGTGTCGCCGCCGGCAGCGTCACCATTGCCGCCGAGAGCCGGCCGTCTTCGAGACCGGGCATCTCTACGGCCAAGAACGCGTCGGCCCGGCTCCCTGGAACAGTTGAAACCTGTTGCAAATGCCCGGATGGGCCATTCTCGATTTCGGCCTGTCGGTTCACGTTCAGGCCATCTGAGTTCACCTCGTGATGAACATCCCAGCGAAAGCGCCACCTTTGCGCTTGCCTTGAAGGCATCCTATTCTGGAGGAATAGCATCCGCTCGTGGGCACAGAATGTCGGTACTGCCTTTCTTGAGAATTCACGCGCCGCTAAACGCGGTGCTGGCTGCGCCTGGGCTACTGGCGGTGGCCGCGCTCACCATGCCGGACATGTCCGCACGAAGCAGGCTGGCTCTGACTGCCGTGCTGGCGGTCATTTGGGGCGCTTATCTCCTGCAGATGGCCGAGACTCTGATCAAGCACTGGGCGGGAGACCTTCGGGACAGGACGCCGGCAATCGCCATTGATATGCTCGCGGTTTTGGTTCCACTCGCTGCATTTCTGCTCGAAGGCACGCCCGACCGGAGCCTCTACTGTGCTATCTGGCTGCTCAAACCGCTGCGCGACTCGACCTTCTTCCCGGTACTCGGCAGGGTGCTGGCCAACGAAGCGCGTAACCTGATCGGCGTCACCACGCTTTTCGGCGTCGTTCTGTTCGGTGTCGCGCTCGCGGCCTATGTCATCGAGCGCCACATCCAACCGGAAAAGTTCGGCAGCATCCCTCAGGCAATGTGGTGGGCGGTGGTCACGCTGTCCACCACCGGTTATGGCGACGCCATTCCGCAAAGTTTCGCCGGCCGCGTCCTTGCTGGGGCAGTCATGATGTGTGGCATCGGCGTCTTCGCGCTGTGGGCCGGCATTCTTGCCTCCGGCTTCTATCAAGAAATCCGTCGCGAGGATTTCGTCCGCAATTGGCAATTGGTCGCCGCTGTGCCGTTGTTTCAGAAGCTGGGCCCGGCCGCGCTGGTCGAGATCGTGCGCGCCTTGAGGCCTCGTAGTTTGCCGGCCGGCGCCGTGATCTGCCGAAGGGGCGAGACCGGGGATCGGATGTTCTTTGTTGTGGAGGGGCGGGTGAGCGTCGTGATGTCGAACCCGGTGGAGCTTGGCCCTGGCGCCTTCTTCGGCGAGATGGCGCTGATGAGCGGCGAACCGCGTACGGCGACCGTCAGCGCCGCAACGGCGGTCTCACTCCTGTCGCTGCACGCGGCGGATTTCCAGATGCTATGCAGCAGCAGCCCGGAAATCGCGGAAATAATCCGCAAGACCGCGCGCGAGCGGCACGGCACGGCACCGACGGCTTGACCGTTCCAAGGTGTTCGTCAGGAGGAGGGCGCGATGGCAAGGCTGTCCAACTGCTTGTCGAGAATGGCTGGCTGGAAGGGTCGTCATTGAGACGACGGGCCGCGGGCAGCCGCTTGGGGTCATGTTGCGTTGCGCCAAGTTCTCAACTGAACGACCGCCACCAAATGCCGGGGCTAAACATCAGGTGCCTCCCCCAAGGCCAGGCGCGCGGCAGCAACAACATTGGCTAGCTTACCAGTTAACAGAGTATCTATCGGGGGGTTCCCGCCAAGCTTGTCCGTCGGTGCCATCAACCATTTCCAGGCAAGCCGATGGTCGCCAAACATCGCGATCAATTCGGCTATCCCATCTGCAGGGCGAGCATCGACAAACTGCTTCAATGGAAAAACAAACCTGCTGCTTCCGGATTTAAGTGCGATCACCTCATCGCGTTTCTGCCACCGAAAGAGCGTCGACCTCGGTATCCCAAAATGTCTTTCTATCACTGTTGGCCCAGCTACCGGCCCAGCCCAATCACTCGCCGCACTGAGAGGCGCTTGGGGGACCGCCGGTGGCGGTACCGCTTTGAAACGCTGCAGTCGTGGGTCAAATCGGCCTTGTGCCTCTGCCACCATATGACCGATAAATATCTGAGCGAGGTTTTCAACGTCATCCTCAATGGTTGGGAGGGCTCGCTGAACAGCCTGAGTTTGAACAGTGATTGCTGAAGATATATACCCTGCCAATTTCGCGGCAATTCTAAGGGCCGGCTTGCCGATTGTCGGATCGTGCTCAAGAAGAATTTTCGACACGGCGGCAGCCACCGTATTTTCCAGTCTCGGTCGGCTGGCCTGCTTAACAAGGTTTCCGCCTCGTGAGAATCGCCGCCTAGTGACCATGCAGATTACCTCATTCAAATGCACCCAAGTCGCGTGACCGCTGTTTAGCCGAGGAGACCTAGTACGTCAGTGCGTTCCGGAGGTCATAGAAGGCAAACACAATGCACAATTGGCAACGTTCCGTCCAGTGGAGATGATGACGTTGCTTGGAGTAATGCTTGGCCTACATTGTGTTCGAGCACGACCAAACCTAAACTCCGCGAAAAGACCCCGGTCGCTGGCGCTTTTGCGCGCGGCCCCTGACGAGACCTTCATCATGACCCGGTTTCATTCTTGATCTCCTGCGCTGCCGGTAGCAGCCCTTCGAGCACGGTGACGCAGCCATCGAGATCGTTGACGGCCAGATGCGCGTAGCGCATCGTCATCGACAGCGTCTGATGACCCAGCCACATCTGCACACGCCTGATGTCGATGCCGCCCCGGACGAGGCGCGCAGCACAGGTGTGACGCAGGATGTGCGGCACGACCTAGTGGTCGGCGCCAAGTCCGACCTCGGCTTTCGCCTCGTTCCAGATGGCACCGAACTGTGCCTGGCTCAACTTGGCGAACGGGCCCTTCGGCCGAGAGCGTCCGTTCGGAGGCAGCTTGATCACCTCCTTGACCCGCTCGGTCATCGGGATGGTGCGGCTGCGACCGGATATGATGGTCTGGAAACTGACGCGATGTTCCTTGATGTCGTTCCAGGTCAGCCCGAGCGCTTCGCCGAGACGGCAGCCGCTATCGACCAGGAAGACGGAAAGCCTGTAAGCCTCCTCGCTGCGGCTCTTGATGGCGGCGAACAGCCGCGCCTCTTCATCCCTCTCGAGAAAACGAATCCGTCCCGCCCGCTCTTTCTGGCGGCGGAACTCGTGCAGGCTCTGGAGATCTCCCATGCTGTAAGCCTTGCGGAACAGTGGCCGGGAGTTTCGGATCAACCAAAAGATTGAGCCTCCCCTAGCAGGGCAGCGCCTTCGACCACTCGGCCGCCTCTGCGTTGCGCCGCTGGATAAAGAAAAGCGCCGGCACAATCAACAAGGCCCTTGTCATTATATGGAGAAGGGTGAGCGCGCCGAACATTTCGGCCTTTCGTCGGGTGCGGCGGATCTGCGGCAATTCCCTGGCTGGCGACTCGCGACCTCGCCATGATTCCGTCCTCCGATCGCTGGATTCGGCTGGAAACAAGCGGTTGCGGCGGCCCCGATGGTTAACGAGAGCTTTCCAAGTGAGGCCAAATCGTGACGTTTCTGCAACACAGGTCGGGGATAGCAGCCGAACGGCCCTTTCGCCGGTACGATCGTTGTTGAACGCCGCTGGCTCATGGGTAATGTCGGTTTCGAGGAAGCGGCGCGGTGCGCATCTTTTTCGGTAGTGGGGATGGGGCAGGGAACGCTGTCCTTCAGCAAAGAATACCCAGACCCGTTTTTTAACTTTTGACTGGAGGTCAGAAAATGAACATCAAGAGCCTTCTCCTCGGCTCCGCTGCGGCTCTGCTCGCAGTTTCCGGTGCGCGCGCCGCCGACGCCGTCGTCGTCGCCGAGCCGGAGCCCGCTGAATACGTCAAGATTTGCGACGTCTACGGCGCTGGCTACTTCTACATCCCCGGCACCGAAACCTGCCTGCGCATCGGCGGCTATGTCCGTTATGACATCAGCGGTGGCGACGTCGGTTCGTTCGATGGTGCGAAGTCCCGTGACGTGGAGTCCGGTGACGAACAGGAGACTTGGCGCAAGAAGGCCCGCTTCACGCTGAAGACCTGGACCGGCCAGGAAACCGAACTCGGCACCTTGAAGACCTACACCGAGACCCGCTTCAACTTCAACAATCGCAACGGCTATGCCACCTACAATGGCAATCCTGCCGGTAACTCGGGCGCCTCGCTGAACTTCGCCTGGATCCAGCTCGGCGGCCTGCGCGTCGGTAAGGACGAATCGGCCTTCAACACGTTCATCGGTTATGCCGGCAACGTGATCCAGGATACGCTTGTTCCTTACGGCGACTTCGACACCAACGTCGTGCAGTACTACTTCGACGCCGGCAACGGCTTCTCGGCGGTGGTTTCGCTTGAAGAAGGTTCGGGCGCAGGCTCTCCTGGTGCCTACGGCGTTGGCACGATCGACAGCTACGTTCCGCATGTCGTCGGCGGCGTGAAGTGGACGCAGGGTTGGGGCGCCATCACCGGTGTCGTCGCTTATGACAGCAACTACGAAGAAGTGGCCGGCAAGGTTCGCTTGGACGTGAATGTCTCCAGCGCACTGTCGCTGTGGATCATGGCTGGCTACGGCACCGACGACAATTACAACGATCCTACCTATGCGCTCCCGGCTGGCGGCCGCGGCTTCTACAAGCAGTGGGGCGGCAACTGGGCAGTGTGGGGCGGTGGCACCTACAAGTTCAACGAGAAGACCTCGTTCAACGCCCAGGCTTCGTATGACGACTGGAAGAACCTCGGCATCGCGGCGAACATTGCCTATGACATCGTTCCTGGCTTCACGGTCACGGCCGAAGTCGACTACCTGCACGCAGGTCATTTCGACGATGTGGGCTTCTCGAACTGGACGAATGCCGACAAGAAGAACAGCGTCGGCGGTATGCTCCGCTTCCAGCGCTCCTTCTAACAGGCGCTGCCTGATTGAAATCGAAAAACCCGGCGGGCAACCGCCGGGTTTTTTCATGCCGTTCGTATGGAACTTCGGACAGCCGATGGCATGGCCGCCCGCCTGCTGCCACGCTTGCAGACGTGGAAGAGCAATCCTCGCAGCGAAAGGAAAGAAGGAGCCAAAACTGCTTGGCAAAGCGACGCGCGAAGGTGGGAGGCTCTGTGGCCAGGATACGCAGGCGGGACAGAGCGGGTGTGAAGGAACTCAGCCTGAGGAAACCCTCCCGGCGGAAAGCGTACGCCAGCGGGATAGGATGCAACCTAAGATGCGCGTAGCATCAAGCACTACCTGTCAAACCTCGGCAAGATCGCCCAAGGCTTCGATCAACGGCTGAATCTCGCTTTCGTAATTCTTCCAACGCTTGACGGATGACGTATAGATCGGCTGGCGGACCTGCCAATTGCTGTAGGTATTTACGGAGCCGCCCCTGTCAAAAAAGCGCAGGCAGGCATCGTCCCACGGCAGTCCGAGATAATCTATGAGCCGGCGCGACTGCTGCTCCTGATTTTCGATCAACGTCTCGTAGCGATTTTCGAAAATACGACCCGGGAAAACACTATCCCAATGCCGCATCAAGCGATCATATTCCCTGTAGTAAAGCCCCAGCGTCTCAAGATCGGCACTGTAGCTGTGGGCTCTATTGAACTGCAGGACGAAACAGGAGATGCAATTGTCGATGGCGTCGCGACGACAATGAATAATACGCGCTTTAGGGAAAAGAACGCCAACCAGGCCGATCATCTCGAAATTGTGAGGCATCTTGTCAACAATTCGCAGCGAGTCGGGAGCCCGCTCGCGCAGATAAGCAAGGTGCTCTTCGGCCAAAGTCCTGGTCAGATCGGGAGTAATCATCGCGATCGATTGACCGAGGCTCGCGTTGGAGCCGTCTACGACACCGAGTCCACTGGCTATTCGCCTAAGCTTGCTGAGCTCGCCTGCGCCATGAACATTGGGGTGGCTGGCACAGATCTGCTCCGTCAATGTCGTGCCCGAACGGGGCATGCCGACGACGAATACAGGCGCCTCCGAGGGATTGCCGTACGCGGCTCTTGAAGCGACCAGTTCCGGCGTGAAGGTTTCGATCATGACATCGACCCAGCGACGGTAAGATTGCAGATCGAATGTATGGCCCTCGGCTTGATTCCCCCTCTTGAAGTGATCCATCGCCTCCTTATAGCGATGGAGGTCGTTGAGAACCTTTCCCGCGGCGTGATGAAGCGCTGCCGCTCCCTCCGGTCCATGGCCCGGGTCTTGAAGCTCCGTCAGGATTGCCCCGAGTTCGGGCGGCTCTCCAGCGAATTTGCGCGTGTGTACAAGTGCATTGTGGGCAGCCGGTACCGCGATGCGCCGTTCTATTGCCTCTTTCAGATGAACCCCGGCTTCGTCCATACGGCCGAGGCTTGCGAGCGCGCGGGGCAGCCCCAACCGGGCTGCGGGATGATCTCGGTCGACCCTGAGCGCCTTCTCAAAGAGCGGCAGCGCCATTTCCCCCTTGTCAAACGCATTGTATGCATCGCCCAAGGCGCAAAGCGCTTCCACCAGATCCGGCTTCAAGTCCAGGGCGTACTGAAGGTGCCTGATCGCCGGCGTAAATTCGCTGACCTTCAAATAGGTCTCGCCGAGGCTGAGATGGTAGTAGGGGTTCTGCGGATCCTCTGCCACCGCCCGAGCGAAATATCGCAGTGACTTTTCGTTATCGAAACCGACCCCGAGCGTTCCCA
Organism: Mesorhizobium sp. B2-3-13; assembly: GCF_006442195.1. Lineage (NCBI taxonomy): Bacteria > Pseudomonadati > Pseudomonadota > Alphaproteobacteria > Hyphomicrobiales > Phyllobacteriaceae > Mesorhizobium > Mesorhizobium sp. B2-3-13. The sequence continues at coordinate 87,174 of NZ_VFVQ01000005.1, read as the reverse complement.
GGATATACAGAGCTAGGGGATGGTTTGACGTGCGAGCCAGGACCCTGAGGCACAGTTCCTCAGCCTCGGACAGACGTTCGGCCTGCTGCAACTCGAGCGCCTGCCGTAAAAGCAAGTCGTCGGCGTGGCTGCGGTGGGGGCCTGACTTAGACTGCGCTTTGAGTGGCGCAGCCTTCGGTGATGCCGCCTTCGGCGAGGGTTGGGTCTTGAGGTGCTTTGCCCATGCGGGCGGCAATCGGTTGCTCATCCTGTCTGGCTAGCAAAAGGGGCTTGGAGAATCCAGCCTAGATAGCCGTTTTGCGCAGAGCGCTGGCGTGGCCCATCGATTGACGGCGCTCTTTGCTATTCCATTGTGCTGGCTTTTTTTCGGCGACGAATGGTGTGCGATTGCGCGGCGGCCATTTTTAACACGGGTGTGATGTCCACCGGCGCATTCTCTGCCCCATGTGGGTTCTGTAGCCCCTGGACCTGGACGGTCGGGAATGGGAGTTCGATGCCCTGCTCCTTGAACACCTGGCGGAGGCGTACATAGAATTTGCGTTTCATACCAAAGGCGCCTCCCGGCCTCGTTGTGGCCTTGACCCTCAATACGATGCCGTACTCGCCAAACTCCTGCACGCCCTGCATTTTGATCGGGTCGAGCACCCAGTGTTTGAACTCGGGATCTTCCGCCAATTCGAGGCCGATCCGCTTGATCAGCTTGCGAGCGAATTCGATATCGGTGTCATATCCGACGGTGATGTTGAATTTGTCGATAACCCAGTCACGGCTCTGGTTCTGGACGGCCCCGAGTTCACCGAAAGGAATCGTAAACAGCGGACCCCGATGGTGGCGCAGCTTCACCGAACGCAGCGAAAAGCTTTCTACAGTGCCCTTGTAATTGCCGGAGGAAATATATTCGCCGACACGAAACGCATCGTCGAGCAGAAAAAACACGCCCGAAATGATGTCCTTGACGATGGTTTGTGCCCCAAAGCCCACCGCCACGCCGACAACGCCAGCGCCTGCGATCAGCGGGCCGATCTGAATACCGAGCGAGGCGAGTATCATAAGCACCGCCATCACGATGATCGATGCGAGCAGAATGTTCTGGAGGATCGGCAACAGCGTGTGCAGCCGCGCCTGCTGCGGATCGAGCATCGGGGCCTCTTCGTCGCTGATGACAGGGTGTGGTGTTTCAATCCCCAGCTTTCGTTCGATCAAGGCCTTGATGATCGACCAGCCGAAATCGGCCGCGAGGGCAATGACCACAACATTAATCAGGCCGCGCAATATGAAGGTCGTCGTATCGCTGTCGCGCATGGATTGCATGTCCAGACCCCAGACACGCGCGAGAAAGTAAGCCGCCGCCAGGATAAAAATCATACGGATCCCGCGATCGATGACAGCGATCGCCACCGCCGGGATCGTAGGTCGGCCGAGATCTTCCGAACCTGGCCGCAGGACGAAATTAACTCCGCGCTGCGTCATCACGATCGCCAACGGCAGGAAGAATGCGGCGAAGGTGAACCAGAACATTACATAAAGCCCGGCGATGCGCTGCAGGAACAGGACGACCAAATAAGCCGTCAATAGCCATGTCGCTTCCGTGTGAACGCTGTGGCGCGCACCGTCTCGCTGCGTTCTTGGCCGACGCCAGATGGCCAGCAGCAAAAGCAACAGCAGCACGAAATCGGCGCCAAGCGACAGGACCATCATTCCGTCCTGATCGATGCCGAGACCTGGCAAGAGGATGAACGCGGCGGCGAAGAAGGCGAAGACGCCAACGATTCGAGGTAGCCAATAGGACCAATGGTCAGCCGCTTCGTCGGTGATCGGCAAAGCACGAACTTCTACAGCGTTCTCGACGTTCATGAAGGAAGGGACGAGTATGGCCATGACGTACATGCGCACACCCCATGTAATGACTGCCGCCATCAGAAATGTCAGTACAATCTCGCGGATAAGCATTGGCCAGTCGAACAGCATGAACGCGCCGGCGCTGCCCAGTGCGAACGACACGATCAGCATGCTGGAATAAAGCATGCGACCGCCGATCTTCTTGGCCCGCCCAACGGGCGTACCCTTCGGTTGCGCGATAATCCAGAGACGAAATGGACGGGTCAACTTGTATGTTGCCCAAGTGAACGCCAGGCCGGCAGCGATGAACATCGCAATCAGCAAGAGTACACCGGCAGATCCCTTGCTGGACATATCCTCCATGGTCTCTGCCCGAACGCGCGCGAACTGGCTTGGCAGCAGGGGCAAAGTGTGCACGATTATTCCGATATGATGCCTGATCATATCGAGCGTCGAGGATGCCATCGTATTCATCTGGCCTGGTGCGGTCGCTGCGCCGGACGGTGCGTCGGCCGGAGAAGCTCCTGTCTCCGCAGGCGCTCTCGTTGACCCAGCGTCCTGATTTCGCTGTTCGGCCACCCAGGCCTTCACTGACGCATCGTCGAGCAGCTCGAATAGCTGTTTGACCCTTTCAGGCGGGACGGTTGCCGGCGCCTGAGCCTCTGCCTGACCAGCCAACAAGAGGGCGATCCCAACAATCAGCGCCCTGGCAACCAGGACAAACATCGCGCCCAGATGTCGGAGACGTTGTGTCGGGCGTGCCAGATACTTGGCTCCCAATCGTCGAATCATGAGTGGCATCGTGCTGTTAGCCTTCCGGTCAAATCGGCAAGCAACGACATCTATGCCCGCCATTGCTCCTACGTTGAAGAGCCGATGTTGTGATACAAGACTCCATCGTTCAAGCTAGACCATTGCGTAGGGTCTGGTCGCGCAAATCATGGATCAGCAATTCGAAGACGCTGGGCGTCACGGTGCTTTTGGTAGAGCAGAACGCGTGTGCCCCGCTGGGCATCGCCGACCGAGGCTATGTGATGGAAACTGGGCGCATGACCCTGCAGGGCCGGCCGAGGACTGATTGCAGACGAGCGGATACGCGCGCCTATCTGGGTTCCGACACAGCTGTACACATGAAGGCAGCCAAAAGCATCGCCGTGTGCGTCTATCCTCGCACAATGCGATAGACAGTCGCATCGCCCTCCACACCTCGAAGAGGCGCATCAAACGCGACGATGCCTAGGCCGGCAAGCAGGTCGCTCACGCCTGGCGCGGAATAGAGCGCTTCGGAGATGCAAATCTGCCCGGCTTCCGCCAGTGACTGCACGCGTGCCGCGACATTAACGGTCTGGCCGAAGTAGTCGAGGTTCTCGTTGAGTGTGACGGCGATCGATGGACCGCAGTGGGCACCCATCTTTAGGATGATCCCCGGCCTGACATTGTCGCAGTTGAAGCGATCGATTTCTTCAAAAATGTGAAGGGCGGCCGAAATCGCATCCGGTGGCCGCGAGAATACTGCCATGACCGCATCTCCGATCGTCTTTACGACAGCGCCGGAATGCTGGTGGACCGCAGCATTGAGAAGCGCGAAATGCTCGCGGACTAGAGCATAGGCGTTGAGGTCGCCCAGACGCTCATACATGGCGGTGGAGCCCTTGAGGTCCGTAAACAGGAAGGTGATCTGCCGGATGCCGAGCCCCTCCTTCTCGTCGACACGCTCGGAACGGAAGAGCTGGCGGAAGGTTTGTCGCGCAAGCAGAGCCCCGCCGGAAACATATGGATCGAAATCGAGCGCCGGTTTGGTCTTCAACGCGACAAGCTCGGGCGGCCAGTTGATGAGAAGCAACGAGCCACGACCGGACCCGGTATTTGCAACTTCAATGACAACCGGACCGGGCGGCACGACCGGCAACGCCGGCAAGAAACGCTTGCCGTCATAGTTGATCTTAAGAAGTGTCGGCGCCAACACCGGATCCCCTGTTATAGCTACAGCGAACGCCGCCTGTGTCTGCACGTTGACGCCCGACAGGGATCCGGCATCGAGGTCGGCGCGCAGCATTGTCGTGGTGCCCGGAGGCAGGAACGTCATGCCCCGCACTAAGCCTCGCAAAAGGTCCAGAAAACGCACGTCCTGCCCGGGCAGCCGCCCGTCATTGCCAAAGCGTAGCTTCCAATGAAAATCCTCGACAGAAAGCGTCTCGGGCTCGTGGAACGGAAGGCGCCGCAAATGGGGCGACACAGAGAAGGAGACCTCGATGAAATCGTCGAGGTCTGTATCGCCCGATACGTCGCACAGGCCGCAGACGTAATGGGTCTGCAGTGTGCGCAGGGCGCCGAAACTGTCGAGCACCATCCCGGACTGGGGACAGAGCACGTCCCAGCTCATATCGAACAGGCCGCAGCGAGCCGCGTGAAGGAAGAGGTCGATTGCTTCAGGCTCGGCGATTGCGCGGTCCCGGGCGAAGGCCAGCGGATTGACACGATACAACGCAAGGTCGTCGCCGCTCCTGATAAGCGTTTCGAATTTTGAGATGACGCGCGGGCTCCATGCTCGCGCTTGCTCGATCTCGGTCATCTTGCGTTCGAGAAGACGATCGTTGACCACTGGAACAACAGCTCCACCGTTTGCCCTGCGGCAGCTTACCAAAAACCTGCCCCGATGCGAATGGATGGAAATCCTTCGTCTGTCTCGAGCCTTAGGGCGGCACGTGCCACACTGGTGCAGGTGCTCTGAATGTCGGCATAGGGTTGTCGGCGTTTTTGCCTGCTCGATCAGCCGCACGCGCCTTTCCATCTCCGCGGAAATCAGGCGATCGCCGCAATCTGTTCGCGTGAGCCATCGTCAACAGCCATGTCTCGAGCGCTCCCTAGGACCGCAAGGTCACGCTGCGAAGCGTCTCGTCGACTTTGGGCATTGTGGGCGGAAATAATGACACTGACAAAGTTCACCGTTCAATTGAGCACGGCCTCGACGATGGCAACAAAATCATCGAGCGAGCGATCCCCACGAATCTCGATGCGCGGAAGGTCGATGGGGTCGCTATTGAGGTCCGCCGGCCCGTGTCTGGCGCCGAAGCCGATCCGATAGCCGGACTCCTTCGCCAGCCTGCCGAGCCGTCGATCGGTGACAGAGAAGGGTGCCGCGAACGCCGAGGTTGGCCGGCCGGTCCACCGTTCGATGAACATACGAGACCGCAGGAGCTCGGCGGCCAATTCAGAGCTCGACAGACCATCGATGGGGCGGTGCGTCGCCAGGTGGCTGCCGAAGAAAGCACCTTCGGCGGCGAGACGGCGCACGGTTCCGGCGTCCATAAGCGGCGTCGGCGGACCGCTGAGAGCGTCCCACTTTGCACTTTCACCCACCAGGTCCGTGACCAGGAACACTTCCGCGGCCAGGTCGTGCGCACGCAAGATCGGCCAGGCATGGTCGGCAAAGTTCTGGAAGCCGTCATCGAAGGTGATGAGCACCGGGCGGCCAGCGAAAGGCTGACGGTTGGCGATGGACCATTCCAGTTGCTCGGACATGATCGCGTGAAAGCCATTGGCGCGCAGCCACGCCATCTGGCTTGCGAATGCAGCGGGCGTGAGCCGGAAACGCGCGAGCGCGGCCGGACCTTCATCGGCGACGCTGTGATACATGAGGACAGGGATACGTTGCCGTCGCTCGCTACGCGCGACGTCACGGCGTAAGACCCGCGCCCCGCCCCAGACGATATTTCGCGCGACCCCGATTCCAAGGGGTGCGCGGACCGGCACATGATCAATCACCGGCTCCGTCGCCACGTGATCCGGCGACAGGCGGCAGAAGCGATCTATGCGATAGAGTTCGGTCTGGATCGATTGCGTAAGGACGAGGCCTTCGGTCTCTGCCAGGGTTTGCGAGATCGTTTGTGCACCGAATGTGTTCCAGTCGAAACCCGTCCTTTCAATATTGTCGCGTAGCACGAATGCGTGTGCGCTGATGAAACTCCCGCCAGGCGCCAGTGCCTCAACGAATTTTTTGGCGATGCGCCGCAACCCGGCGAGATCATCGAGGTAGTAGAGCACTTCCGAACAGACGATCAGATCCATCTCATTGGGCAGCGTGTCCGCAAAAAAATCCAGTACGCCGAACTCGACATTCGGTTGGTCGATGCAGCGCGCGCGCGCCCGCTCGATGGCTACGGCGGAAATGTCGGTGGCAGTCAAATGGCCCACTCGGGGCGCCAATTGGCGCGTAAAATGGCCTTCCGCACAGGCCAGTTCAAGCGCCCGTCCGATGGGACCGGCCGGCAGAATTTCGAGCTGCCGCTCATACTTTTCCTGTTCGTAGGGCGAGCTGTAGTTCCAGGGATCCTCTGTCGCGAAATACCGGTTCCAGAACGACGTACGATCCTTGTTGTGGCCATTCGAGGCCGGTGCACGGCGCGGCGCCGGAAGCGGCTGCGTTGCTTCGGCGCTTGACCGAACCAGTTCCCGCGCTTCCGACATCAATTGCGCGAGTTTACCGAAGTGGCTGTCCGGATCAGGCCGGCGTTCCGCTGTGGTCGACAGTGCCTCGGCGGCCAGCGTGCTTGATGTGTCGGCACCGTCGTCCTTTTGTTTTAGGAAATTCCGGATCAGTTCAATCCAATGGCGCCTTGTCACTTTCCCGAGTACGCCGAACTGCACGACAGCCTCGATCTGGCTATCCATCATCAGGTAGGCATAGATTTGATCGATTCCTTCCGGAAGCTCGGTCGAGGCTGGATTTCGAGCGTCGACGCGAATTCCGAGGGTGCGCGCCAGCCTGCGGGGAGCGGCAAGATCGTCGGCATGGAGCAGCATTTGCTCGAGATGATACTGGACCCGACGACCCGCAACCGGGTCGCCCCAGACCTTGCCGAGTTCGATGATCAACTCGGTGATGGCGCCGCCAAACCTGTCCCACAGGGCAGCCATATGGGCTGGCACCGATAAGCTTCCTACCATCAGGCCGTCGAAGGCCACCTTGGCGATCTCGCGCGCCCACTTACGCCTTGCCGGGAGCGCGCGCAGGGATTGCGGGTTGATCAAGCCGCCGTCGCTGCCGCAATCCGACGCAGCGTTCCACAAGGCAAACCACGCCAGTGCTTCGGAAGCGGTGCGGCCGTCCGCCGAGATCGCCCCATTGGCATGCGCCGGCGCGGGGTGCCTGACCCTCGGGTCGGTGGAAAAACCGCGGGCGACAACGATTTCCGCGTCTTCCAGCATTTGCTTCGCATTGCGGGTAAGCGCGTTGGGGCTGGTCCGATAAAAGGCGAGCGGCTCGTCCACCATCACCCAATTTTTGCCCAGACGTGCGACGCGCTGCCACAGATCCCATCCCTCGCAGGTGGAAAGCGACACATCAAAACCGCCCAACTCCACAACCGTCGCCCGATCGACCAGCAGCGCGTGAGTGGCGATGGCACATCGGCGGGCGAACGTTTCGAAGGGCTGGCTTGCGACCTCGGGCGCGATGCTCGCCGGGGTGAGTGCTCCATTGGGCATCACGCGCCGCGAACCGCAATAGGCGGCCACTGCATCAGGAGCGGCTTTCAGTGCGGCCAGCATTTTCGTAAGGAAGCTGGCATCCACCCAGTCGTCGGCATCCAGGAACATCAGCCAGTGGCCGCGCGCCGCCGAAATCCCATTGTTACGTGCGCCGGCGGGGCTTTTCGCGCAAGAACTCAAGGTCCGAAATCGGGCATCCTGTTCCACATAAGCGGCGATGATCGCGGGGGTGCGGTCCGTGGAGGCGTCGTCAACGATGATCGCCTCCCAATACGCGGTTTCCTGATCGAGAAGGCAATCGAGTGCGCGCGTCAGCGTTACCTCCGCGTTGTGCGCAGGAACTACGATTGAGACCAATGGACTATACGCCACGTTGTCTCACCCGCGCCCGGTTCGTAACAGGTAGAACAAGTTGCGTTGATCTTTGTCGGCGCACGCCGTCACGATCGATGCCGATCCATTCGAGCCCAACGTCGACCATGACTATACCCAATATCCGGCAGGTCTGCCGGCGAATGCCGGCATGCATTGCGCCGATGTTTTGCTCGACATTGAACATCGGTACCACACCCTTGCGGTAGCATTATTCTGGATCATTGAGCTTTCGTTTTCTTCTGCAAGAGTTGGGAATGTCGAAACCCGATACCGGAATCGGATGGCAGCACTGCCCTGTCAAGATCGGGGCCAATTAGGGTAGCAAAAAAAGACCTGAAGACAGGCGTGAATGGCAGGCGCTCATGCCCGAGCCTTAGTGCTGCGCCGCCCGGCAACAAAAGATGGTCACGGGCGAAGACGCGAGGGCAAGCTGATCCTGATCGAACTAATCGGAACCGCGGCCGAACTGCGAGCGCGCCGCAGTTGCTAATCATGGATCCAGGGCGCCGCCAATCTACGCACATGATAACGCAAGAGGGTCTGTTCACTGGGCAGATTGTCGAGCTCGAGCCGTATGTCAAATTTACGCGTGAACCGGCTTAGGCGGAGAAGATTCCGGCTTGCGAGCCGGGTATTTTGCTGACATCTTTACTAGTTGCTAAATTAGCACGCTGGTAGCTGTTTAAATGAAGGGTATAGGGATGGCCAAGGAATCTTCGAGTACCGCTTCTCCGGCAAATAAAGCGGACGGAAATCTGACAAGTAATGCAGACGCCAACGGGCTCGCCTTCATGGCGGGCCAGGCTCGCGAGAGCGGGACCCCCGGCGACGCTGTAGGTGTCGACAAGATACGTGATCTGCTGTTCGGCAACCAGATGCAGGACTATGACCGCCGCTTTTCCAAGCTTGAAGAACGGGTCTTGCAGCGCTTCAAGGATGTCGAATCCGAGGCCAAGCGCAATCTTGAAATGTACGAGTCAAATGCGAAAAAGCAGATCGACTCGCTTGCGGCGCAGTTGCGGAACGAAAAAGACGCGCGAGCCGACGCCGACAAGGAGATTGACCGAAATCTTCGCGAACAAAATCAGGCGCTTGAAAAGCAGGTGCGCGCATTGTCGGATCAATTGAACGAGCTTGAGCGCGAAATTGCCGACCGGATAAATCGAAACGATCATTTGCTGCGTGAGGAAATCAAGCAAAAGAATGAAGGCATTCAGATGCTGATGGAAAAAATGTTTTCCGATCTCGGCAACGTCAAGACCGATCGAAATCTTTTGGCTGGCCTGTTTGTCGAGGTTGCAAAATGTCTGAATCAGGATCCCGTCGGCAGCAAGAACAACTCGGACCGTAGCTGGAAAGTGAGTTGATCGGATTTGACGTCGACCGTCGACCCAATCAGCCTTCCGCATAGAACAGCCTCGAACGATACAGAGATTGATCGCGAGGCTCTGGCCCGTCTTTTGATCGAAATTGCCCGGAACGTTGATCCGGACTACCGTGCGCGTCTCGACGGAGTTCCATCCGCCGATCCTCGCATGGAAACGCTGCGCCAGTTGCTGGTCAGCCGCGAAATTTCAGAGCTTTCACGAGTTACGCATCTGCTCGACGAACCGGAGCAGCTTGCCGCAGCAGTGGGCGACGTGCTTCCCAGTGCGGCCGCACGAGCCCCTCATGCGCAACTCGGCGAGGCCCTTACGCCGGCTGTCGAAAGGGCTGTGCAACGGTCGATCCAGAAGAGCCCGCGCACGCTGACAGATATATTATACCCTGTGTTTCTTCCAGCAATTCGCAAGTCAATCGGGGAAAGGATTGACCAGACCTTTCAGTCGCTGAACGAAACCTTAAGGCATATATTTACCTGGCATGGGCTAAAATGGAGAATTGAGTCTTGGAGAACCGGAGCCAGCTTCTCGGAAGTTGTACTTAAACATTCTCTTCTTTATCGTGTTGAGCATGTCTTTCTCATTAACCGCACTTCTGGGCTTTTGATAGCGCATGTAGCTGCCGACAATGCGACGAGCGAAGATCCTCAACTGATCTCTTCTATGCTGAGTGCAATCCAAGACTTTGTGAAGGACTCATTCAACGAGAAGGAGCAGAGCGGCCTGGACACTATTCGTTTTGGCGACCTTCGTCTCTGGTCAGAAGTAGGACAGTTCGCGACCCTGGTTTCGGTGATCCGAGGAAACCCCCCAGAAGGACTGCATGACATAGTTCGCGACGTGTTGCTCCGTGTCCATGAGGACTACTCGCAGGCTTTAATGGAGTTTGACGGCGACGGGTCGCAGTTGGCCGGCATAGAGGCGCAGCTGCAGACTTGCGTCGAGCTGAAGCAGGAGGAATCAAACCAGGGATTTCCGTGGCTGGTGGTGGGCCTGGGCCTGCTGCTGTTGGTTCTGGCAGGCGGTTGGTTCTTTCTTTCATGGCAATCCGGGCAGCGCTGGCAGGCTTATGTGTCGCGACTGGAGAGCCAGCCGGGCATCATCGTTGCCGAACAAAAGATACGCGATGGCCAATTCTATATTGCCGGCCTGCGAGACCCGCTTGCCGCTGACCCGCAAGTCCTGCTGTCGGGAACGCAGGTCGATCCGGGCAGGGTCCATTCGCAGTGGCAATTTTATCAGAGCCTCGAACCGGAGTTCGTGTTGAAGCGGCTGACGGCATCGCTGGCTCCGCCGGCGTCAGTACGGCTTGCCATCGTCGCTGGGCGCATCGTTGCCCAGGGTGAGGCTCCCGACACCTGGATAGATCGGGCGCGCGCAGCGGCCCGACAGCTTTCGGCAGGCGGCCCGGTGTTCGATATCTCAAGGGTCCGCGATGTAAGCCCCGAAGCACGCGCGGCAGAGCACTGGCAGGCCTATGTGTCGCGACTGGAGACCCAGCCGGGCATCATCGTTGCCGAACAAAAGATACGCGATGGCCAATTTTATATTGCCGGCCTGAGAGACCCGCTTGCCGTCGACCCGCAAGCCCTGCTTTCGGGAACGCAGGTCGATCCTGCCCGGGTCCATTCGCAGTGGCAATCCTATCAAAGCGTTGAGCCGGAGTTCGTGTTGAAGCGGCTGACGGCGTCGCTGGCTCCGCCGGAGTCAGTACGGCTTGCCATCGTCGATAGGCGCATCGTTGCAGAGGGTGAGGCTACCGACACCTGGATAGATCGGGCGCGCGCAGCCGCCCGACAGCTTTCGGCAGGCGGCCCGGTATTCGATGTCTCAAGGGTCCGCGATGTAAGCCCCGAAGCACGCGCGGCAGAGCACTGGCAGGCCTATGTGTCGCGCCTGGAGACCCAGCCGGGCATCATCGTTGCCGAACAAAAGATACGCGATGGCCAATTCTATATTGCCGGCCTGCGGGACCCGCTTGCCGCCGACCCGCAAGCCCTGCTGTCGGGAACGCAGGTCGATCCCGGCAAGGTCCATTCGCAATGGCAATCCTATCAGAGCCTTGAACCGGAGTTCGTGTTGAAGCGGCTGACGGCGTCGCTGTATCCGCTGAAATCGGTTCGGCTTTCGATCGTCGACAATCGCATTGTGGCCGAGGGTGAGGCTCCCGACACTTGGATAGATCGGGCGCGCGCCGCGGCCCGACAGCTTTCGGTAGGCGGACCGGAATTCGACATCTCCAAGGTTCGTGATGTGAGCCCCGAAGCACGCGAGGCGGAGCACTGGCAGTATTATGTGTCGCGACTTGAGGCCCAACCGGGGATCATCGTCGCCCAGCAGACGGTTAGGGGCGGCCAATTCTACATTTCCGGCCTGAGAGACCCGCTTGCCGCCGACCCGCAAGCCCTGCTGTCCGGAACGCAGGTTGATCCCGCCCGCGTTCATTCACAGTGGCAATTCTTTCAGAGCCTTGATCCAAAGTTCGTGGTGAAGCGGCTGACGGCGTCGCTGTCCCCGCCGAAATCGGTTCAGCTTTCGATCATCCAAGGTCGCATCCTAGTCGTGGGGGAGGCTCCTGCCGGCTGGATCAACCGGGCGCAGGCCGCCGCCGAACAGCTTTCGGCGGACGGAGTGGTTCTGGATGTCTCGCAGCTGCACGAGCTGAACCTTGCGGACCTTAATTATTTGAGAGAGGCCATCCAGACGACCGATATTTTCTTCTCTTCCGGCAAAGTTGTGCCGGGACCTGAGCAGTTGCCGGTTCTCGACAGGTTGGCGAATCAAATAAAGGAATTCGCCCAAGATGCCCGCAAGTCAGGCGTAACAGCACGGTTCATGTTGACCGGGCATTCGGACGCCACTGGCCGTGAGACGGCCAACGCGTCGATCAGTGCAGCCCGCGCCGAGACCGTTCGTGCGCTTCTCAACAAACGCGGCGTCGCTCCGGAACTGCTGCTGGTTCGGGGCGCGGGCACTTTTGAGCCGCTGGTGCCTGAAAACAGTCAAGCCGGGAGCTCCACCAATCGCCGGGTTTCGATTACGGTAAACCTGGACTAGGGGGGCCCAAGATGGTGCAAAAAAAGATCTGCATGCTGGGCGGGTTCGCTGTCGGAAAGACGAGCCTGGTTCGCAGGTTTGTGCAAAGCATCTTTTCAGAAACCTACCTGACCACGGTGGGAGTGAAAATCGACAAGAAGAATGTCGCACTCCCGGATAAAACCGTCGATCTGATTTTGTGGGACTTGGCCGGCGAAGACGACATCGGCTCATTCCGCGTCAGCTATGTTCGAGGTGCAACCGGGCTTGTGCTAGTCGTCGATGGAACCCGCGCTGCGACGCTTGCCGTGGCGCTCACGCTGCGCGAACGGGCCGAGGCCGAATTTGGCCCAATGCCGTTCGTAGTGCTGATCAACAAATCCGACCTGGCCGATCGGTGGGCAATATCGGATAGTGATATCAACGAACTCAGGCAGCGTGGATGGCAAATCTATCTCACGAGTGCGCTGTCGGGTGAGAATGTCGATGATGCGTTTCGTCAACTTGCCTTGATGGTAACCAAGTAGACCATGCACGGATTGCCCAAAGAAGTTAGCAGTTGGATTTTCAATTTCTTCTACAATGGGAACTCCGTCGCGTATCTGAAAATCGACACTCAGCTTTGCGTGGCTGCGAAGGGCGGTAATGTTGAGCATTACGGGCTCTCATCGCTTCGCATTGGCGAGCCTGTTGCCGAGCAGCTTGAATTCATGGAAGGTTTGCTGCCTTGCCCGGAGCTTCCTTTTCACATTGCCATGGTCGAACTGCCCAGCGGGCGTGTCGCTGACCTTCATTTTTTTGCTGACAGTGCCTGCGTGTGGCTGCTCTTTCTTGACGCGACTGCCGAACGCGACAATAGGCAGCGGCTTCAACAAAAGGCTTATGAAATGACCCTCCTGCAAGAGAGGGAGCGTCAACTCAACGAGAAATTACAATCGACGAACGAGGCGTTGAGGAAGAGCCAGGAGGGATTGGCGCGTGAATACCAGCGCGCCGAAACCCTGCTCCTCAACATACTTCCGGCGTCGATCGCGGAGCGGCTAAAGGCGCACAAAAAAATTGCTGACAACCACGCAGAAGTAAGTGTGCTTTTTGCCGACATCGTCGGTTTTACAGAACGAGCGCGGAGCGTCGGAGCCGTGACGACACTCGCAATTTTAAACTACTTCTTCAAGGCGGCGGATCGTCTCTCGGAACGATACGGCTGCGAAAAGATCAAAACAATCGGCGATTGTGTGATGGTGGTCGCTGGCCTGCCCACCGCGCGAGCCGATCATGCGAAGGCACTCGCGCGCTATGCACTTGAGCTGCGTAAGGCGGTCAAGCGCGAACGCTTCGCAGGAGAACCGCTGAGACTCAGAATTGGAATTCACTCAGGGCCAATCGTCGCCGGCGTCATAGGCAAGAGGCGGTTCGCCTATGACCTGTGGGGCGAGACGGTTAATCTTGCCTCGCGTATTCAAACCTCCGCGGAGCCCGATGAAATCCGCATTTCGGATGCAACTCGCCAAATGCTTGGACCAAATTTTGCTTGCGACCCACTCGAGGAAACGGAATTGCGTGGTACAGGTCGTGTGCGAATGTGGCGGCTCCCGGCCTGATTGCCGCGCAGCAGTATCGATCCTGGGCCCATGCATCTCAGGCCCCAAGCTGTAACGCGAAGTTGGCCTTCATTGTCCGCATTGCAAATGGCAGCAATCCAGTCTTCCGACAACTTATTGGGCGACTTGGGACACGGCTGACATCAGCTCTTGTGGGTTTGGCGCCCCAAACATGTATCGCCCACCTTCTGGCACCTCCGTGAAGCTCCAGCGGACGATCCCCTGCCGGTCCAGTAGGAACTGACCGATCAGTTGTCCGTGTCCCGTCGCCATCATCTGCTCGTCGGCTTCGGTCACTTCGTAATTGTCCTTCTTGTCGAGGAATTCGCTGGCCGCAAAAGGATCCATGGGACCGGGCAACTCGCCTGGCATGTCGACCCGCATATCCTTTGCCGCTGCGATCGAGACCTTGTACGGCCAGTTCGTCTCGTTTTGGGTGAATTCGAGATTGGGCAGCCCAAAAGCACGATGTGAAGCGCGTTCAGGATCTGAGGCCGCAAGCAGAGTCGGCATCGGGTGGTAGCGGAAATAAAGACGCGCCCGTTCGATCGGTGTGTTGACCACCGTCAGGCTCTCCACGCCCTTTTCGCGCAGCTCCGGATCAAGCCGCGCCTGAGCGGCGATATGGCGCCGGCAAAACGCACAATGCAGACCTCGAAACAGACCAACCAGCACCGGTTTTTGTCCGCGAAAGTCGTCAAGCGCGATCTTGCCATCCTGGGTAATGGCGTCGAGGACCAAGTTCGGCGCACGGTCGCCCGGTTGAAGCGGTACCAAGTCACTACGCGCGGACATTTCCAACCTCCAACCCCGGCTAATCGAGAAAGGGCAGCACCACAAGCGTTTCCGGGTCGAGCCCGTGCTGGGCGCATATACCCTGCGCCAAGGAAAAGTAGCGTTCGGCCTCGGCAAGATTGTCGAAGTCGAGATTAAGCGTTGCCAGACCATCATAGCACGGAAACAGCAGTTGGGGCTCGCCCGTTTCGCGCGCTACCTCCAGTGCTTCGTGGAACAAGCCAAGGGCCAGTTCCGGACGGCCGTTGCATTGGTGGATTTGCCCAAGCACAATCAACGGCACCGGCAGGTGCTCTCGCTGGTCGAGTGCGCGGTCGATCTCGATGGCTTTCTCGGCAGCAGGCACGCCCTCTGTTGGACAGCGATCCGTGAAAGTACAACAAGCGACCGCCAGATTGGCGAGAAGGCGCGCCTGGAAGCCCAAATCCCCAATATGGCGCGCGACGTCAAGACCGCGTCGACAGACCTCCATCGCCTGTGCGGGATCGATGGTCGTGTAAAGCACGCCTAGATTGGTGTAGCCGCGACAGGCCGCGCCCAGCAGACCGGCGGCTTCGGCCAATTCAATGCTATGCTCGACCTGACGCACGGCTTCACGGTTTCGCCCAAGGCGAGCCAGTGCGACAGCCTTGGTATTGAGTGCCTCGGCGGTCACGAGAGTGGCATCACGCCCCACCTCGGAGACATGCTCCGTAGTCCGGGTGCGTACGCAATCCAACGCCGCGTCTGCCCATTTTGCCGCGAGAGCGTGATCTCCGCTACGGAACGCCTGTCGGCCACGTTCTTGCCAGAGATGCGCCTGCTCGACCGGAGCATCCGCTCCATCGAGGAGCGCTGCCGCTTCAGCGTAGCGGAATTCTGCTTTGTCCCGCTTGCCGACGTCCCAGAGCAGCCGACCGATTTTACGCAAAACGCGCGCAGAGGCTACGCGATCAGCCGACTCACGGTATGCCTGCAAGGCCGCCTCGTAGTGGTGGTGCGCGATCTCGCGGCGGCCCGCCGAGCCGCTCAAATCGGCAATGCGCTCGGCAATTGTCAGTTTGAGCGGTGTTTGCCCGGTCGCCTCCAACGCAGTCAGTGCTCGCTCGTAGAAACGAAGGGCGTCGTCGTTGGCGTATATCATGCGGGCGCGATCGCCGGCCGCCTGCAGGTAACGCGCGCCCTTCTCCCGCTCGGCGCTTTGTGCGAACTGGTGACCGAGCACGGTCAAGTCCTCGAGCCGTTCCGGATTATCGCCGCACAGTTGCTCCAAGGCAGCACCTATCCGCCCGTGGATTTCGGTCCGGCGTTGCCGGAGCAGATTCTGGTAGATCACGTCCTGCAGCAAGGTTTGCGTAAAGCGGTAGCTTTGCGACGAGACGGAGCCTGATCCGGCAACTTCCTCGATGATTTCCGCATCGCAAAGCAGTTCGCAGCCTGCTTCTAGCCGGGCGGGGTCGGCTGTCACGGTCTTCAGAAGGGTGGCATCGAAGCGCGCGCCGATTACCGCGGCTTCCTGGGCCAACCGGCGCACCTCTTGTGGCAGCCGGTCGACGCGAGCAAGCAACATTGCCTGGATAGTGGCGGGAATGTCGGTTGCGACTTCGCCTGCTACGGTCCGCCATCGCTGCCCCTCGCGCACCAGTACACCGCGATCAACAAGGCCGCGAACAATCTCCTCTACAAAAAGAGGGTTGCCACCCGCTCGGTCGAGGATCTGATCGACGAGCCCTGCTGCGGAGCTTACCCAGCTCTCGCCGAAAAGCGCCGCCAGCAGGCTGCGTCCTTCATCGCTGTTGAGCGGCGAAAGCCTGAGCGCCGTGTGACTGACCCGACTTGAGTCGAGCTGGCCGCTCTCCGGTGCCGAGCGATGCGTGACCAGCACCATTAACCGCGTGCGTTCCAACCTGTCCATCACGAAACGTAGTGCCTCGAGCGAAACGGCGTCGGCCCAGTGCAGGTCTTCGACGACAATTAACAGCGGCGACAACGCAAGCCGCCGTTCGATGATGGTGCGGACCGCGTAGAAAATTTGCCGCCGTAGCTGCTCGGGTTCGACATGCTGCAAGGTGGCATCCGGGTCGCCAAGCCCAACCACATGGTAGAGCAAAGGCATCAGCCGCTTCGCCTCCTCGCCCTGCAGGCCGAGATCGGCAAGCAAGCCTGAGAGCTTCCCCCGCATATCGTCCCCATCGTCGTTTTGCATCATCGCGGCAGCACTGCGCACCACTGCGCCCAAGGCGCCAAATGATTGTTCGCCCAGTGGTGAGCACGTGGTCTGTCGCACGGCGACGTTGCGAAAACGGTCCTCGTCGCCGA
Source organism: Mesorhizobium sp. B2-3-13 (assembly GCF_006442195.1). Classification (NCBI taxonomy): domain Bacteria; kingdom Pseudomonadati; phylum Pseudomonadota; class Alphaproteobacteria; order Hyphomicrobiales; family Phyllobacteriaceae; genus Mesorhizobium; species Mesorhizobium sp. B2-3-13. The sequence continues at coordinate 70,358 of NZ_VFVQ01000005.1, read as the reverse complement.
CACGGGCGACGAACTCCTTCACCAGCCGCGATTTCCCGATACCGGCTTCTCCGACGAGGCGGACAAGTTGGGCCGTGCCGCCGCACGCCTGGTCAAGGCTCGCCAGCATTCTGTTGAGCTCCGCAGCACGCCCTATCATCGGCGCGCTGAGGCCGAGCGCCTCGAGCCCACGCGCTGCACGCGGCACCGCAAGCGGTGCATCCAATCGATGGACGAGCACACTGCCAGCCTTGCCGCGAAGCACGACATCACCCATCGACTCGTAAGAGAAGGCATGCCGGGTCAGCCTGTGAGTGAGTTCGCCTACCAGCACTTCACCCGGTGCGGCCAGCGATTGCAGGCGTTGTGCTGTATTCACCGTGTCGCCGGTCACGGAATAGGATTTGGCGGTGCCGATGCCTAATCGTCCAGTAACGACGGGGCCAGTGTTTATGCCAATATGAAGTAATAGAGGCGAGCCGGAGTGGGGGGTGCTTTCGCCGAGCCGCGCCGTCCGGGCGATCATGTCGAGAGCGGCGCGAAGCGCACGTTCCGGATCGTCCTCATGCGCGACCGGCGCACCGAACAAAGCGAGCAGTGCATCGCCGATGAATTTGTCGACGAACCCACCAAAATTTCGCACCGCCGCCGTCAATTCCTTGAACAGCTCGTTCTGCAGCGTTTGCATGACCTCGGGGTCGAGCTGCTCGCTGAGTGTCGTGAAGCCGCAAAGGTCGGCAAAGAGGACGGTTACCGTCCGGCGATCGGCGTCAGAGATGGGCTGCAGCCCTTCGTCGTTACCAATGTTCGCAAGCAGCGACGGAGTTCGAGAGGGCGGCACAATGGTTCGGCTTGGTGTCGGAGCAAGCCGTTCGACGGCTTTTGCGGGCGCACCGACGCTTGCCCCACATTTCGGACAGAACCCGAAATCAGATGCGCAGGGATAACCGCAACTGGCGCATGGCACGGGCTGGCGCTTGCCACACCTCGGACAGAAAGCGTAACCGCCCTCAACCTCGAAACCGCAGCCTGCGCAGTCCATCGAGCCAGACCTCACTAGGGGCCGTGACGGCGTGTTCTCCCTACGCATTTCCCGGCCGGTGTATTCACAAGCATGAACCCATAGCCGTCGATGGGCAAGCGGCAGCGCAAATGGGCATCGGGCGATCGGGTGGGGCCTGTGACAGCGCGCAGCCAATTCGGTTCTGCGTGGCTGTCGATTGCGAAAGTTCCCTCTTGGTTCGGTCTTCCTGCTATCGTGAAGATAAGGAGACGGACCCTTGAGCGAGAATCGTAAGCTAGCCGCAATTCTAGCTGCGGATGTGGTCGGATATAGCCGGCTCGCGAGCGCGGACGAAGATCGTACATTGGCGAGGTTGCGGGCACTGCGCAGCGACCTGATCGATCCGATCATTGCAGTGCACCACGGCCGGGTGATCAAGCGCACTGGCGATGGGGGGCTGGTTGAGTTCCGCAGTGTGGTGGATGCCGTGCGCTGCGCCATAGAGGTTCAGAATGGTATGGTTGAGCGCAATGCAGGCGTGCCGCAAGACCGCCGTATCGAGTTCAGAATCGGCATCCATCTGGGAGATGTGGTCGAAGAAAGCGACGGCGACCTGATGGGCGACGGCGTCAACATCGCTTCGCGTTTGGAGGGACTCGCGGCGGCCGGCGCCATCTGCCTGTCCGAGGATGCCTATCGCCAGGTCAAGGCCAGGCTCGACCTCTCCGTCAGCGATCTCGGCAGCACACAGCTCAAGAACATCGCCGAGCCGATCCGGGTCTATTCGCTACAAGTTGGCAGCGCCGGGACCGCGATCCCGGAAAGCGCTACTAGCCGGCCGGCTACGGCAGTGCCGCCGAAGCTGTCGATCGCCGTGCTGCCGTTCGCCAACATGAGCGGTGATGCCGAACAGGACTACTTCGCCGACGGCATCTCCGAGGATGTCATCACGGCCCTGTCCAAACTGTCGCAGCTCTTCGTCATCGCACGCAATTCGTCGTTCACCTTCAAGGGCCAGAACGTCCGTGTGCAGGAGGTGGGCACGAAACTCGGCGTGCGGTATGTTCTTGAGGGTAGCGTACGCAAGTCGGGGAACCGGGTGCGCATCACCGCGCAGCTCATCGACGCAACCTCGGGCGGCCATCTTTGGGCGGAGCGGTTCGATCGCGACCTGACCGACATATTCGCCGTGCAGGACGACGTGACGCAACAGATCGTCGGCGCGCTGTCGCTTAATCTGACCGCGGGTGATCGGCAGCGGCTGGCGCCCGAGTACCCGCGCAATACGGAGGCGTATGACTATTTCCTGCGGGGCAGGGAGCTGTGGCACCGGCTGACGAGGGAGACGAACGTCGCGGCTCGCAACCTCTTGCAACGTGCCATCGAACTGGACCCGAAATTTGCCTCTGCCCACGCATTCCTGGCCCTTACCCACGGCATCGATTACCTGAACCGGTGGGGTGCGTCGCCCCCCGAATCGATGGCGCAAGCGGAAGAGGCCGCAACGCGAGCGGTAATGCTGGACGGCAGCGATCCCTGGGCGCACTGGGCGCTTGCTATTGTCATGCTGTACACACGGCGACACGATGGGGCCATCGACGAGGCCGAGCGCGCGCTAGTCCTCAATCCGAACTTCTCCGAAGCGCACGTTGCCCTCGGCGAGGCGTTGTACTATTCGGGCAGATCCGAAGACGCCCTCGAGAGTTTTGCCCGGGGGAAAATCTTGAATCCATATTTCCCGGATGTGCTTCTCCACTTTCAGGCTTTGGCTTTGTTTCAACTTGGAAGGTACGAAGAGGCCGCTGACCTCTTGATGCAGCGGCTGGCTCGCAACGCTGTCACCGACGTCTCGCGGGCGCTTCTGGCCGCCAGCTACGGCCATCTGGGCCGTTTCGCCGAGGCCCAGGCGGCATGGCAGGAGGTGCTTCGCGTCAATCCCGACTATTCGCTGGAATACCGTCGCAAAGTCCTGCCCTACAAGAACCCTGCCGATTTCGAACTCATGGTGGAGGGGCTTCGCAAGGCCGGTATAGAGCAATGACAGGTGAGGCCATGCGGCCGGATCAGACGCTGTAGGCTTGACCGATCTTGCGCCATCGCGCGTTTTCGCGAATCAGTTTCAGGTTGTCGGTGGCCTCGGCAAATGTCCGCGAACGGTATTGCCGGAGCAGGTCCGCGAAGAGCGCCCCTTCCGGTAGGCGGGCAAGCTGCTCGCGGACTGAAATCTTTTCATCGATGACCCGGGTGCCCCAAGCATTTTCCCTTACCTGCAGCTCCGCAACCAGATCACGCTCTTCCGGTGTGGTTTCGTCCAACGCAGCTAGGAGGATCGAGTGGAAAAGCGCTACATAGCCAATCTGTCTCAGGCCGCCGACAACCCGGACCCGCGGCAAGATGGCGAGAACGAGGAACGTCAGGAACAAGTTCGGCAGCAGCACGCCGTCAAGCAGCGCCTGCTTGAGATGTGGCCGCTCGAACGGGATGGACAGACCATGCGGCTTGTCAAGCTCGATCAGGTTCCCGTTTTCAAGAACGAGCTTGCGCACGCGCTCCTCGCGGATGCCCCAGAAATAGTCCGTGGCATTGGGGAGGAACCTGCCGAATGGGCCCGATGCGGCCTCTTGCAAGGCATGTTCGAGACGCCGGCGTCTTGCGGGTTCCATGAGCAGCCTGGAAATAAGACTGCCGTCATATTGTAGATGCCGCGCCATGGCAGCCGCGGCGAGCCGATCATCGATGAAAACCGGTAGGGCCATGCCGGAGCGATCCCAATTGGCGACCAGATCCTCGTTGAGCGCTGTCATGGCATCGGCGGCGGTTCCAAAGACCTTATCCTGGCGGGCAAGCAGTGTACCTAGCCAGCGGCTGGCATCCCTTTCATCGCCCACCGCTTCGAGCGCGCGCTTGTTGAGGGTGACTGGACCGGCCGCGCAGGCGCTTTTGCGGCACAACTTGTGGCGCCCCATGCCAAACAGGTTGACCTTGTCGTCGCCGACATCGAGCCATCCGGGCCCCTCCCGGCCAATTGTCTCCATGGTCATCGTCGTTCCCATGAAGCCGACGAAGGCTGACAGCTCGTTTTCGACCGCGCCGAGCCAGGCGAACAGGAGGGCATCGAAGGTGATCCGGTCCATCAGAAGCAGGCAGTGCAGACCGGACTGGATCACCGGTCTGTACTCGAACTCGTCGAGGGCCTTGCCGATCTCCTCAGGCTGCATAGTCACGCCGAGGCGCTGATGCAGGACCTCGCGCAGCATCGAGCGGGCAGCGATCGCCGGGCCCGACACAGGCTTTGCGACCGGCCGCCACAGATGGCGGGCGTAGTCGGAAACCGAAGCATTCCAGTTCTGCTCGATGTCACGCACGACTTCCGGGCAGAGCAGCGACAGTACAGCCAGAATTTCCGCCGGAGGCGCAGGGGTTGCATCAAAGACGTCGGTCATCGATCCCGTCTAGCCGCTTGCGGGGCCAACGCCAAGTGAGAGCGGATCCGGCACGAATTGTCTACGTCAACGCCATAAACTGGGTTGTGGGGGACGATGCAATGAGCCTCAGATTGCGTGTTGTCGCTGTCCCGGCACTCCGAGGATACCTGCTGTCGACCGCGCTCGTGTCGCCAGCAGCGTTGATAAAAGCAGATCTTAGAACCGCAGCCGGGCCATACTCAGGAGGTCGCGGTACTGGCCGTCGGTAAAACCGGCCTTCACATGCCGGCCTTCGACCTCGAAGCCGTGGCTGGTGTAGAGGTGGATGGCCGGTTCGTTGTCGACATAGACGCTCAATTCGACCCGCTTCAGGGCGCGCCAGTTGTCGGCCACGTCAAGCAGAGCGCCAAGGATGGCAGAGCCGATACCTTTGCCGACAAAGCCATCATCTAGGCCGATATTGATCTCGCCGATATGCGAACGGCGTGGCGAGCTTTGCACGACCAGGCTGCCATGGCCGACGACCTTGCCGTCCAATTCGGCGACGATCCAGGTGGTTTCCTGGCCGGACTTGGCGATGCGCCGCTCCACCTGATCCACCGTCTCGAAGGGCATCCTGAGCGTCCCCCAGCGGAAGCCCGGCATGTTGAAGATAGCGCAAAGCGCCTCCGCATCGCTTGCCCGGACGGCCCGGAGCTGCGGCTGGATTTTCTCGGATGGCGAGGTCGTGCTGGTCATGACTTCCTGGCGAAATGTATCGGCCCCGCACGATGCACCGGACGTCACCTGAAAATCCAGCCGTCTCCGCCTATGCTGTCGAATGCGAACCAAAATACCGGGAGGCGGTGTAGAGTTTGAAGGCGCCGCTGATGCCGATCCAGCCGAAAAGGGCGAGCCAGCCCAATGTAGCGGCCGCCGTCCAGTCGATCCGGTGCACCGCGGCGTCGGTGATAACGAGGCCAAGAATGGAAAGCAGGCCGACCAGAAATTGCGCCTGGCCTAGCACCAGCAATTCTTCGCGCGGCGCACTTTTCCAGACGAGATAGGTGCCGCCAGCGCCGGCGAGGAAGATGGCGCTGTAGACCTGGGCGTGGAAGGGATCGACCGGCCATGGCCAGGTGCTGCTGACCATCAGGGGAAACAGCAACATGCCGAAGCCATAGACCCCAAGGATCGCCGTTTCCGCCAACATGTAGCTGCGCCATGCGGGGCTTAGGGTCACGCCTTTTGCTGACGGACGGGCCCTTGCCCGCCACAGGAACAACCCGGATACCGCGACCGAACCAAGATAGACCAGAAACCAGAGCCAGGTCGCTTTGCGCCCAAAGTTGAAATAGCCGAGATTGATCAACGAAACCGCCGACACGATTACGGTGAAGATGAGAGCCATGACCAGCACGAGCCTGCCCGGCGACCAGCGATTCCAGAATAAGAGCGCCGCCATCACCGCCATTTCGGCGGTGTAGAAGCCGCCGAGAAAGCAGGCACTGAATGGCGTGACGGGCCAGGGCCAGCGCGGCTTGACCAGCGCAGGCGCGAAAAACAGGCCGGCGCCCACGATGAGGACGATAATGACCCCTGCCGAGAAAAGCCGCAACGCCGCGGGAAATGGCGGGTTGTCGGGTGTCGGCACGGGAGAAAGCCCCAAAGATGAATGCGCCATGCACCCATCATAGTGCCGCTTGCGGCCGGTGAAAATCCGCCGCATGCAAATCGAGCTGTCATCAGATCTATCCATTCGAATGGCCGTTTGATTCCTTTCGGCGTAAGATGGGGTGCGCGGACCGAAGCCCGGTCCGGCCAATACGCGTCGGGGCGCATTTTCCGGAGCCTGCACGATGACCGAAGCTCAGGATCTGTTCTCACTTCTGCGGCAATCGACCGATCTCGATCCGCAGGCAATCGATGCGATCCGGCGAACCATCGCCGAGGGCAAGGACCGCGAGCTTTGCCGCATCAATGCGCTAGCCTTCGCCAGCAAGAATGGCATCGACGAGGAACGCACCATCAGCGCCTTTCTGCATGCGGCGCGGGTGGGCATCTTCGACATTTCCTGGAATGTTCTGTGCCCCGGCTGCGGCGGCGTGCTCGACACCAACGCCACGCTGAAAACCATGCAGAAGGACGAATACACCTGCGCGCTATGCTGCGAAGGCTATTCGCCAACCCTCGACGAGATGGTCGAGGTGACATTCACCGTCAGTCCACGCATACGCAAGATTGCCGCCCACACTCCACACGAACTGCCGTTGGTGGAATATTTCCGCCAGATCTACTTGGCGTCCGGCGCCGATCTGCCGGAAGAGGATTTGGCGGAGAAGATGGAAGCGTTCTCCCTGGAGGATATCGAGCTTGCGCCTGGTGAAAAGGCGGTTCTGCCCATACAGCTTCCGCCTGAATTCGTCATCGTGTTCGAGCCGGTCACGCATTCAGCGCAGTTCATCGATGCTAAGGGCGAACCAACAAAGGAGCGCCGAAGCCTCTCTTTGGTTTTCGACCGCGACCATGTCCAGAACCAGACGTTGGAGATGCAACCAGGCCCTTTGCGCATTTCCCTGGAAAACAGGACCGACACCCGCGTGCTGCCGACGGTCTTCATCGCCGGCCACGCATTGCATGATTTCCTGGGCAAGCGCCGGCCCTTCCTGACTGCCAAGCGCTTGCTCACCAACCAGACGTTTCGCGATCTCTATCGCACGGACACGCTCGATATCAACCAGCGGCTGAAGATCACCAGTCTGACCTTCCTGTTCACCGACCTGCGCGGATCGACCGAGCTTTACGAGCGGGTGGGCGATCTGTCAGCCTTCGATCTGGTGCGCGAGCATTTCCAGGTGCTGCACGAGATCGTCGCGGCCGAGGCGGGCGCGGTGGTGAAGACGATCGGCGATGCGGTGATGGCGACCTTCGCGACACCTGATCGTGCGGTGGCCGCGGCCCTCAGGATGCGCGATGCCATGCGTGGGCTCAATGGAAAAAGCGGCCGCGAGGACCTGCTGCTCAAGATCGGAGTCCATGCCGGCCCTTGCATCGCCGTGTCCATGAACGAGCGGCAGGACTATTTTGGCCAGACGGTCAACATTGCTTCACGGGTCCAGAACCTGGCCAACGCACAGGCGATCTTCGCCACCCGCGCGGTGGTCGACGACAATCTCACCGCCGATCTGTTGCGCAGGAACGCGCTGACGCCCGTGCCTCACGAAGTCTCGCTGCGCGGCATTGAGCGGGAGATCGCGGTATATACAATCCCCTGAGGAATTTCAGAGCAATTCCTGGACAAGCGTGAAATGGGTTCCCGCGAGAATGGCTACGATTTCGCTTGGCGATCGCGTTAAAACAAGGAGCTGGAGCAGCGTTTCCGTGAGGCGCTCTCGGCCGCTCACAAGCGCTTACAGAGGAAATAACGATCGGCAGGCTCCGACGTCGGCGCCGGAAGGCGTTGCAGCAGCGGGTGATCGAGCGGCGTGCCACTGACCGCGAAGCCGCCGACGCGAAGCAGGCTCGCAATCAGATCGGGAAGCCAGGTAGCGGTCACTGCATCGCGATCATCATAGCCGGTGCCGATGTCGGCATGAACAAGGGCGGCTTCGATGCCAATGAACCTGCGGGCCGTCTCGCGTATTTCGCCGAGCACGAGGTTTTCAGCTTCGGGAATTGAGCTGGTGTGTGCGCCGACTTCGCGGTCGAACACCACGATCCGACGCCCGGGCAGGCGCTCGCGCAGATGGTGGAACGTCCGGCCATTGCCGAGGCCGAACTCGAGCACAAGCCCCTCCATCTTCGCCACCTCGGGGCAGACGTGATCGAGAATGTCACGCTGTGCGGTCATCCTGCTGATGAAATTCTCGAGACGACTCATATGCTTTTGTGTGTCCTGAACCAGATCAAGAGATCGGCAATGCCCGCGAAGAATTATTCACGAGTGCATCCCGAAGGCGAGGCGCTAATCTCGATTGCGTGTCGGCACATATACGGGCGGACGATGAACACTGCAATAACCGTACGGGCGGCCGGCAGGGACCATACCGGGTGGAGCCGGCTGCCCGGCGCGCGGCGAAATAGCGATCTCACTTGTAGGGGTCTGCGGCGTCCCGCAAGCCGTCGCCGAGGAAGTTGAACGCCAAGATGACGAGAACGACGGGGAGCATCGGCAAAAGCAGCCATGGATAGAACGCGATCACGCTGACGCTGCGCGCCTCGGTTAGCAGGATGCCCCAGCTGGTTGTCGGTGGCCTCAGGCCCAGCCCAAGGAAGCTCAGCGCCGTCTCGCCCAGGATCATGCCGGGTATGGAGATCGTCGCCGTCGCGATCAGATGCGACATGAAACCGGGAATGAGGTGCCGCCGGATAATGCGGCTGCTGCTGGCGCCCATCAATTGCGCGGCCAGAACGTAATCCTCCTCGCGCAAGGCCAGAAGCTTTGAACGCACGGCCCGCGCCAGTCCGGTCCAGTGGAGCAGCCCGAGGATGACGGTGATGCCGAAATAGATCAGGATTGGACTCCAGGTTATCGGCATGATCGCCGCCAGAGCCAGCCATAGCGGAATGCTGGGGATCGATTGCAGAACTTCGATTATGCGTTGAACGATCAGGTCGAAGATACCGCCGTGATAGCCAGCCAGTCCGCCTATGACAATGCCGAGCAGGAAGCTGAAACTGATGCCGACAAGGCCGATTGTCAGTGAAATGCGTGCGCCATAGATGATACGCGAGAGCACATCGCGCCCCAGCCTGTCGGTGCCGGCCAGAAAGAGCTGGCCGTTTTCGGCAGGACAGACAAAATGCCAGTCACCTTCGACCAGGCCCCAGAACCGGTAACTGTCGCCCTTGCAGAAGAAACGAATCCGCTGAACATCATCCTGTTTGTCGATGTAGTTCCGCTTGAGTGTGTCCATATCCAGCGTCATCTGGCGACCATAGACGAACGGCCCGACAAGCTGGCCGTTATGGAACAGGTGTACCCGCTGCGGCGGCGAATAGATGTAGTCCATGTTGCGCGTGTGCAGATTGTAGGGCGCCAGGAACTCGCAGATCAGTATCCCGAAATAGAGCGTTGCCAGAAATATGCCGGATACAAGGGCAAGCCGGTGCCGCCGGAATTTCCACCACATCAGCCGCAACTGCGACGCCTGAAAGACCTTCGACTGCTCCGCCGTCATCGCCTCGACTGATTGCAGGTCAAAGGGTGCGATGGAAACGAAGTGTTGCAGTGGGGCACCCGGAGCGGGCAGGGGCGATTCCTTGTTCATTTGGTGCTGCCGCCCTGCAAACGAATTCGTGGATCAAGCAGCGCCAGCGCCAGGTCGGAAATCAGGACGCCGATGACCGTCAGGAAGGCGAGGAACATCAGGAACGAGCCCGCCAGATACATGTCCTGGCTTTGCAGCGCCTTGATCAGCATCGGCCCGGTCGTTTCCAAAGACAGCACGATCGCCGTGATTTCGGCACCGGAGATGATGGCCGGCAGGATGGAGCCGATGTCGGAAATGAAGAAATTGAGCGCCATGCGCAGCGGATATTTGACGAGCGCCCTGAAGGGATGAAGGCCTTTGGCGCGCGCGGTCACGACATATTGCTTGTGAAGCTCATCGAGCAGATTGGCGCGCAGCCGCCGGATCATGCTTGCCGTGCCGCCGGTGCCGATGATCAAGACCGGGATCCAGAGATGGGCGAGGATCGACTTCGCCTTGGCCCAGCTCATCGGCTCACTGAGATATTGCGGGTCCATGAGATGGCCGATGGAGGTGCCGAACCAGATATTGGCGAAATACATCAGGATCAGTGCCAGCATGAAATTCGGAATGGCAAGGCCGAGAAGGCCGAAGAGCGTAAGGCCATAGTCGCCCCAACTGTATTGATGCGTGGCGGAGTACATGCCGATGGGAAAGGCGATGAGCCAGGTGAAGATGATCGTGACGAAGGAAACCAGCACGGTCAGCCACATTCGGTCCCCGACGACGTCGCGAACCGGCAGCTCATACTCGAAGGAATAGCCGAAATCGCCGTGCAGCATCCCGCCGACCCAGTAGAAGTAGCGAATGACCGGCGGCTGGTCGAAACCATATTCCTTCCGCATCATTTGGATGCGATCGGAATCCACCGCTTCGCCCTGAGCCCGAAGCTCGGAAACATAGCTGTCGAAATAATCGCCTGGGGGAAGTTCGATGATCGTGAACACCAGCGCCGATATGATCAGCAGCGTTGGAACCATCACAGCGATGCGCCAGACAATATATCGAAACACGCTCAGGACTCTCCAAGCCAGAATGTATCCGGCATGTAGACTCCGAAATAGGCGGTCGGGTCATAGCCGTAGAGCGCCTTGTCAGGCAGATTGCGCAGCCGTGAGGACACCAGAACCGGCTGATGCGTTCCGTTCACCGTGCCGATCGAAAACACCTGATCGGTGTAGATCGACAGCATCGAATTCCAGATCTCGGCGCGCTCCGCGGCCTCGGTCGATGCATTCCAGCGCTTGAGCAAAGCCATCAACTCGACCACAGGGGGAAGATCGGGCGCCTCACCCATCGTGCCATGGGACAGATAGTAAGTGCCCCAGAGCGGCCATTGCAACTGGTCGTCGATGGTGGGGGCCAACTGGTACGGATTCATGTCGGAGGTCGGCACGCCATTGTCGATGCCCGACCACATCGACATCATGATCTGGCCGCCAAGCGCGCGGCTGCGGAAGATGTCGCGCTGCGAAGTCCGGACGAACAGGGCGATGCCGATCTGGCGCCAGTGATCGGTGATGAGTTCGAGCGCGTCGGTTTCCAGCGTGCTTTCGCCGGCCGTTTCCACTATGATCTGCGCCGGGCGTCCATCGGGAAGTACCCGCAGGCCATCATCGTCGCGCGCTTGAAGCCCGACCTCGTCGAGCAGGGCGTTGGCCTGGTCGGGATCATGGGCGATCCATGCCTTCGCGAATTCCGGCCGGTAGAGCGGGCTCTCCGGCAGGACCGTATCGGCGCTTTCCTGCGCCAATCCGTAGAATACAGCCAAATTGATCTCGCGCCTGTCCACAGCGAGGGAAAGTGCGCGGCGCACGCGCACGTCACGAAAAAGGCTACGCCACACCTGGTCGCCACAATTCAGATTGGGCAACAGCGCCAGCCGCGAACCCTGTGTGCGTTTCCAGAGATGCATCTTCACGGGGTAACGCTTCTCCGCATCCTTCAGAAAAGAGTAATCGGCGAAGTCAATTCCCATGCTTTGCAGATCGCTCTCACCCGCACCGGTCTTGGCGGAAATGATCGCCGACGAGCTGACATTCATGACAATCCGGTCGACATAGGGCAGTTGCCGGCCATTCTCGTCTATTCTATGAAAGAACGGGTTTCGCTCGAAGATGAACTGCTCAGCCGGCGGCTTGGTCCGGTTCTGCCAGGGATCGAGCGTGGGCAGTTCCGGGTTCTCCGGGCGATACTGCCGCGACATGCGGATATGCAGGAGCGTCCATTTCTGGACCCGGTTCTCCTTCATCAGGCCGGCGAGCCGGAATGGATCCTGGTATTTCTTGTGGAACTGCTTGAGATAGGCGGCCGGCAAAACAAGCGGTGTCGGCGAAGCAGCGGCAAGCTTGGGCAGGAAGTCGGGATTGGGCGCCTCCCAACTATAGCGGACAGTCAACGGATCGACGATCTCGAAACGTGGCGGCTTGCCGTCCGCCAGCAGGGCAGGGGCGAGCCCGCCTTGCGAAAGCTCATCATTCAGCCAGACATCTTCCCAGCAATAGCGAAAATCCTCCGGCGTCAGCAGGCTGCCATCGGACCATTTATGCCCTTCCCGAATCTTGAACGTGAAGACGCGATCATGCGCCACCTCGAAACTTTCGAGGATGTCGGGTTGCATTTTAAGCTTTTCGTCATAGCCGACCAGGCGGGCATATCCGTAGATCGTCATCATCCGGATATCTTTCTGGCTGCCGATGATGGTACGCAGCGTGCCGCCATACTGGCCGGGTTGCCGGCCCATCGCAGCGAGGTTCAACGCGCGCGGGCTCTTGGGCAGGCGCTCTGCGAGTGCCGGCAGAGCCCTGGCTTTCAGCTGCGGCTGAAGGAAATCCGGCTCCAGATCGCCAGCGCGCGACGTGCCCGGCAGAAGTGCCGAAGCCATGAGTCCAAGGAGGGTGCGACGGCTGATCAATGGCGCAACTCACTGACATCGGCCGAACGTCGGGCCAGCACGAGGTGGCCGCCGCCAAGATCGATCGGCGACAGCACATCCTCTTCGCCCTCGTCGTGGAATTGAGGTCCCCATGCGCTGGCGTCGGAAGCGCCGCCGAGCTTCAGCGTCTTGAAATCCATCGGCCTGTCGAGATCGGGAAACGGCACTGCGGCGACCAGTGAGCGCGTGTAGGGGTGGACCGGTTTCCTGAGCAGAATTTCGCGCGGCGCAAGCTCGACGATACGCCCGCCGCACATCACTGCGATGCGGTCCGCCATGTAGTCCACCACCGCCAGATTGTGGGATATGAACAGGTAGGTCAGGCCCAGTTCCTTCTGCAGGTCCTTCAGGAGGTTCAGGATCTGCGCCTGGACAGAGACATCGAGCGCCGAAACCGGCTCGTCGCAGATCAGGAGTTCTGGCCCCAGGGCCAACGCGCGCGCGATGCCGATACGCTGACGCTGCCCGCCGGAGAAACTGTGAGGATAACGCTTGATGAAGCGCGGATCGAGCCCGATTGCCTGCATCAGGCTCTTGACGGTGGCTAGTCGGGACGCGGCATTGCCACGTTGATGGATTTCCAGCGGCTCGCTCAAGATATTTTCCACCGTCATGCGAGGTGAAAGCGACGAAACCGGATCCTGAAAGACCATCTGGATTTTCGCGCGCAGCAGGCGCAGGGCATCTCTGTCGCCTCCCAATACGTCGATCGGTCCATCGCGGCCATTGAAGATCACAGAGCCGCCGCTAGGCGTGACAGCCCGCATGAGCATCTTGCTGACGGTGGTTTTGCCGCAACCGCTTTCGCCGACCAGGCCCAGGCACTCGCCCCGCCTGATATCGAAGCTCACGCCGTCCACGGCGCGAACAGAGGTTTGACGATCCCCGCCGAACCATCCGGACTTGCGGGTGGTAAAAACCTTTGTCAGATCCCTGACCGACAACAGGATGTCGTCCGGCCCCTTCGATGCCGGCGCCGTCTGCTTGCCCAGCAGGGTGCCGACGTTCACCGGTACCTCGCGGAGCGCCTTTAGCCTCTCGCCCGGCTTCAGGTCGAAATGCGGAACAGCTGCCATTAGGCCCTTCAGGTAAGGGTGACCTGGCCGGCGGAATATCGCCTCGACAGGTCCCGCCTCCATGATCTCGCCATGGTACATGACCACCACCTCGTCGGCGACATTGGCGACAACGCCGAGGTCATGCGTGATCAGCAGCATCGCCATATTCAGCTTGGCCTGAAGCCCGCGCAGCAATTGCAGGATCTGCGCCTGGATGGTGACATCCAACGCCGTCGTCGGCTCGTCGGCAATCAACAGGGCGGGCCGGCAGATAAGCGCCATGGCGATCATGGCGCGCTGACGCAATCCTCCCGAAAGTTCAAACGGATACATGTCATAGGCGCGCTTGGGATTGGGAAAGCCGACAAGGCCGAGCATTTCCTCGGTCCGCGCCTTGCGCTCTGCCCGAGCCATGGGCGTATGAATCTGCAGGGATTCGCTGACCTGGTTGCCGATCGTGTGCAGCGGCGAAAGCGATATCATCGGCTCCTGAAAGATCTTGCCGATGCGGCTGCCCCTCAACGCCCGGATTTCGGGTCCATCACGCGGCATCTGCAGGATATCCTGTGCCGTGCCGGGCTTTTCAGGATCGGAAAATAGGATACGGCCACGAACATGGGCTGTGTTCGGCAAAATGCCCATCACTGCCTGGCTAAGAACCGATTTTCCGGAACCGGACTCGCCCACAAGCGCGGTAACCTTGCCGGGAAGGACGCGAAGATTTGCACGCCTGACGGCGTGCAACGGTCCCCCGATAATGGCAAAAGAGATGCCAAGATCTTCGACCCGTAGTAGATCAACGCCCGAATTCATTCTCACACCAGCCCCACTCCTGCCGGCCTGCCCGGGCGGCAGACCCAAAAGCGAGACTAGCGCATTGCCAGCCTAGAGCAACTTGGATTCGAAACGGTCGCCGGCGGCGAATCCGGCGACCGGACTGCTTACCAAAGGCGTTCGTATCAGATTGGGGTGGGCTACTGGAGCTTCCTCGGGTCGCCCGCCGACTGCCGTGCGGCATCGCGATGAAGCAGCATGACCTGCTCGGCCTCCGATCTCCGGTCGTAAATCGGCTCCAGCGCACCGTCTTCATCGAGTGCGAGAGCGCCCGACAGATCGGGTGAAAGCACCGTCAGCTTCTGCTTGATCCCCGCCAGTTCCTCGCTGCCGAGCGTCAGCCAGCTGCTGGCGCCGCAATAGCTGGCGAAGTCTTTGCTGGCGAGAACGCGGTGCGGATATTTCTTGGTCAGGGTCTGGAGGCGCTGGACCTCGTTTACAGCCGAGCCGAAGACAGAGAATGTGAGCCGGTCGGTAAGCCCGACATTGCCGAACATCACGTTGCCGACATGCAGGCCGATGCCAAATTTTATGTCGGACAACCCCTTTTCCTTCCTTCGCAGATTGAGATCCACCATGCGCGCAGTGGCCTTGTGCGCTGCCGCCAGAGCAGACTGGCAGGCGGTCTCGGAATGCGAGCGATGTCTTTCACAAGGGTAGACGGCAATGAAGCCATCACCTATGAAACTCATGATCTGCCCGCCTTTGCGATTGAAAGGTGTAGCAATGGCATCGAAAAACTGGTTCAGCGTATCGATGTAGATTTCGCGGCCGGAAGTTTCGGCAAGCCTTGTCGACCCGCGCATATCGGCCATGACCAGTGCGGCCCGGATTGTGTCGCCCTCGCCGCGCTTGATCTGGCCGTCCAGCACGCGTCTGCCGGCGTCGCCGCCGAGATAAGTGGTCATCATGTTGTCGGCCAACTTGGTGAGCACCGCCATTTTGGTTGCGATGGCGAGATGATTTTGGATACGCAGCAGCGCCGAAATCATGCCCTCGCTGAAACCTGAAGCACTGTCGGTGGACCAGGACCCGATCATGCCCTGACTGGTATTGCCGTTGAAGGGATGGACGAAAGCCATGTAATCGGTCACGCCCATAAGCCTGAGTTCATCGAAAACAGGAAATTCCGACGGGACCGACGGGTCGAGCCGACGCCGCAGATGGTCGAGCTTGTTGCTGAGCAGATAGTAGTATGGGCTGGTCAGGAACCTGTCAGAATGAACGCCGTCCTTTTTGCGGAAGCCTTCCACCTCCATGCCTTGGCCGCGAATCCAGGTGAAGCCAAGCGCGTCATAAAGCGGATGAAGCATCGAAAAGCTCAAATGCACCCGCTTCAACGGCAGGCCGGCAGCAGCCAGCCGTTCGCAAAACCCCTTTACCAATGTTTCCAGCTCATTGCCGGCCAGCGCCGACTGAGTCAGCCAGTCGGCAACCTTATCCATGAGAATTGTGGAAATTTCTGCTTGCGCCGTGCTCATACTACCTCGAAACCCGTCGAAGACGGAGCGATTATCCTTCGATCCGCCATAACACAGTCCGCCGGCGAGCCAAAGATGCCCAAAGTCAACGGGGTCGGCTTCGCGGCAGAACGGCGAAGGAATTACCCGAATGACTGTCCTTGCAACCAAGGAACAGGCTTAACTGCAGTCATGTCTTGTGGCGTTATGTGGCGAAGCTGCGGCCGGAGTGCAATCTCGATCCTGACATCGGGCAAAAAATTTGCCGGCTGGGACGTCGTCAGGCCTTCACCACCGTCTCTCGGAGCAGCCCGAGACGGCCAAAAACATTGCGTGTGTCGACGATCAGACCGGCGTGATCAGCGATTGTCTGATAGTCGATCGCGTCATGGTCGGTTGCAACGACGACAGCATCGAAATCCTTCAAGGCCGCCTCGGTCAATTCGACCGAGCGGCGCCCCTTGATCGCCATATGCTCTCGTGTGGTCGGGATCTCGGGAACATGCGGATCGTGGAATTCCGCCTTGCCGCCCCATTCCTCGATGAGTTCAATGAGCCGCAATGAGGGGCTTTCGCGGATGTCGGGCACATTCTTCTTGTAGGCGAGCCCGATGATGAGAATGCGCGAGCGGCTGAGCGCCTTGCCGCAGCGCCGGTCCAACGCTTTCGCCAGTTCATCGACCACATGACGCGGCATAGCGGTGTTGATCTCTGCCGCCAGCTCGATGAAGCGGGTCGGCAGTTCATACTCGCGCGCCTTCCACGTCAGGTAGAAGGGATCGATCGGAACGCAGTGCCCGCCCAATCCGGGGCCAGGATAGAAAGGCATGTAGCCGAAGGGCTTGCTCTTGGCCGCCTCGATCACCTCCCAGATGTCGATGCCCATCGCGCCGAGCACGACCTTCAATTCGTTGACGAGCGCTATGTTGACCGAACGGAAGATGTTTTCCGTCAGCTTGACTGCCTCGGCGGTCGCCGTGCTGGAAACCGGAACGACGGTTTTGACCACGCCTTGGTAGAAAGCCTGCACGAGCGTCGCCGCTTCAATGCCGTCACCTGCCACGACTTTGGGGATCGTCGCGACTTCAAAGCTGCGGTTGCCGGGATCCTCGCGTTCGGGCGAGAAGCCGAGGAAGAAGTCTATCTTCGACTGCAAACCGGTTTCTTCCAGTATGGGCTTGATCACGTCGTCGGTGGTGCCGGGATAGGTGGTAGATTCCAGCACGATGAGCTGGCCGAGACGCAGATGCTTTGCGATGACGCCAGTCGTGTTCCTGACAAAGGAGAGGTCCGGCTCACGGTTTTTCGTCAGCGGCGTCGGAACGCAGATGATGATGATATCGCAGACGGACAGTTCGGCAAAATCCGCCGTGGCGCGGAACCGTCCACTCGCCACGTGGCCGGCAAGGGCTGTCGACGTCACCGCCTCAATGTAGGATTGGCCGTTGTTCAGGCTCTCGACCTTCTGGGCTTCGATGTCGAAGCCGAAAACCGGGAAGCCGGCGCGTGCGACCGCAATTGCCAGCGGCAACCCGACATAGCCCAATCCAATCACGCCGACCTGCGCGGCGTGCGTCGAGATACGGTTCAGCAGACGGTCATATGCCGATCGTGAAGCGTCCAAAAATCTGCTTTCCCGTTAATTCGGATAGCCTGGCCGCTGCCAGGCGCGGCTTACCATGGTCCCAGGAACCATGGCCGAGGCATATTGCGGAAAATGGATTCTCGCAAGCCGTCATCAGACCGGCAACTTTGCCTTCAAGGTTGCGGCAGCCATCGCATAGCCGCCGGCGGCACCATCTATGAAATGAACGTGATCGCGCTGCAGCGGCGAGGCGACGAGGCATGTCATCAAGGCCGATTTCTGGCGGTGCAGGCCATAGTTGCAGATGCCCGCCTCTTCCGCCTGTTTCAGCCGGTTCTCGATCCGTTGCAACACATCAGCGTCAACGTCGATGGTCATCTTCAAGCCGTCGTCGAATTTCCGGAAATCCGAATTGCTGGCCACGTCGCGTTTGTAGATCTTCGGATCGAAACTGCCGATCGTCCAGCCGTATCTATCGGTGACGGCCGTAAGCGTCATCAGGAACACTATCCACAGCTTCGACAGCCACCGCCGTCCTGCCGGCGCCGTGGCCCGCGCCTCGATATCGAGGCCGGCGGGCAGCAAGCTGTAATCCGGCCCGTTCACCGGCACAGGGTGGCCATCGCGTTCCTGCCTGCCGGCAAGGGCGATGATGTCGGATGCCAGAAACTGAAAACCACGCAGGTCACGCGACGCCCCCGGTATGGCTATGATCGAGACGATTTCGCCATGCCGGGTTTCGATCGGGTTCCAGCGGCAGGAGAGGCCGGTCAGATCCGGCCGTGCGCCGGCCGGAGCAGGATCGATGCGGTAGCGCCCCGCTTTCATCTCGGCTTCCGCCCAACTGCCGCCACCGCCGGCGAACATGGCATAGAAGACCGCATCGGATGCTTGGAACCTTGCCACGCGAACGTCGAGGCCTTGCGCTCGAATATCCTTTATCGGCACGATTGCGGCGCGCAGGGTTAGGTCCAGTTCGTCCGCCACCCATCTCTGGACAGCCGCCAGCGCGTTGCGGGTGGTCTCCACCGCCGAGCCGGGAAATGCGACGAGCGCCCCGTCGCCGCCGAAGACAAAGGGAAGATCTTGCCGACCCAGCGCATTGAGCAGGGCCGAAATGACACTGGCGCCAGCCATATTGACCGTTTTATAGCGTCCAGTCTCGATCGCCTTTGTCGAGCCGACAATGTCGGCGGTGGCCAGCGCCCAGCCATCGGGGAGAGGCCGATAGTTGTCGATATCGGCAACGCTTTCGAACTTTGCGAAGACCGGCAGAGAAGCGACAAACGGGTCCGACGCGGCAGCTGTTTCCATGAGCATCAGATAGCACATTCCACTGCTTGAAGGTGAAGTCGATGATGCTTCGAAATTGACTTGCGCATGCTTTCCGATGATAGGGTCGCGGAATGCGAATTGCCTTCTACGCGCCGCTGAAGTCACCCAATCATTCCGTTGCCTCCGGCGACCGCCAGATGGCACGCACGCTGGTCAAGGCGCTGGAACATGGAGGACACAGCGTCGAACTGGCATCCGAATTGCGCTTCTATCTACGCGAACCGGAGCCGAAAAGTTTCGATGCGCTCAAGATAGAGGCCCGAGAGGAAGCCGCGCGGCTGACCAGGCTTTGGGATCGTGACGGCAAGCCCGATCTATGGTTCTGCTATCATCCCTATTACAAAGCGCCCGACCTGATCGGGCCCGAGCTGGCGTCGACCTTTGCTGTCCCATATGTGACAGCGGAAGCTTCCTATTCGAGGCGGCGCAATGCCGGTTTGTGGGCTGATACACAAGCGTTGGTGGTGCGAGCCGTCGAACAGGCGGCGCTGAACATCTGCTTCACGCAACGGGATCGTCAGGGCCTGGCAGATGCGATACCCGGGGTCGCTCTTGATATGCTGTCGCCCTTCATCGACACATCGGTCTTCCATGAACTGCCGGCACGAGGTTGTCCGACGCGCCTCGTTGCCGTTGCCATGATGCGCCTGGGCGACAAAGTTGAAAGCTATCGCATGCTGGCGCAAGCTCTCGATCTGATCGGCCACCTGCCCTGGACCATGTCGGTTGTCGGCGACGGGCCTGCCCGTGACGAGGTCAAGGCGCAATTCGCCGGCTTTGCCGCCGACCGTATCGAATGGCTCGGCGCGATTGAGCCAGCCGCCGTGCCGGATGTCCTCTATGGTGGAGGAATTTACGTCTGGCCGGGTTACGGCGAGGCCTATGGCGTTGCCTATCTTGAAGCACAGGCCGCCGGCCTTCCGGTGGTGGCTCAGGACATCGCCGGCGTGCCGGAAGTCGTGCGAGACGGCCAGACCGGGTTTCTCACCCCGCCGCGCGATGTGGCGGCGTTCGCTTCTGCCATTGAAAGGCTTCTGGCCCGTAACGACGAAAGAACCATCATGGCTGCAGAAGCCAGACGTTTCATCCTTGAAGAACGTTCCCTCGGCGTTGCAGCGGCGCATCTGGCCGAACTTCTTCCGAAGGTCCCGGTTTCATGACATCGTCCGATCGGATCTGGCAGCCCTTGATGGAAGAACTGGCGGGCCGGCAGCGGGCCGGTCGTAAGGCAGAGTTCTGGCTGCGCGACGATGATGCCGTGGATCCGACGCCTGCGCTTGATCGGCTGCTCGATCTCACCGGTGAATTCGCGGTTCCGGTCACTCTGGCCGTCATTCCGGCCCTCACTGATGAGAAGCTTGTCGCCCGGCTTGACGAGGCGCCGCATGCCACGGTCGCCATCCATGGCTGGGTGCATCGAAATCATGCGCCCGAGGGTCAGAAAAAGCAGGAACTCGGCGCCCATCGGCCACGCGAGGTGGTGCTCGATGAACTGGCTGGCGGGCTGGCGCACGTAACCGGTCTGCACGGCGCGCGCACCGTTCCGATGCTGGTGCCCCCCTGGAACAGGATCGAGGCCGGCCTGGTATCCGACCTTGGATCGATAGGATTTGCGGCATTGTCGGTCTATGGGCCGCCGAAGCCGGCTCCACTGGCGGTCATCAACAGCAATGTCGACATCATGGATTGGCATGGCACGCGCGGCTGCCGCGATCACGGCCTATTGGTTCAGGCTATCATCGCGCACTTGCAGCATGCATTCGACGACGAACCGGTCGGCCTGCTCACCCACCATCTCGTACATGATGAATCGGCGTGGCTTTTCCTCGAACGGCTGTTCGCAGTCACCACACGGACTGAAGCCTGCGCATGGCTTCCGATCAGGACATTGATCGCGCGCAGCGCCGGCAGAAGAAATAGCTCAGCGCTTTTTATGCGATGAGACTGAAAATTCGAGGGTCTGGCCATCCCGCGCGGCAAACGCGCCGGCAAACCTGTCCTTGGCCAGTTTCTCCATCTCGTCCAGTTGCTCGTCGGTGCGTGCTGGATCGTGGTGAAACAGCGCGAGCCCCCGCGCACCGGCCGCCTCACAGAGCTTGACGCCCTGTTGCCATGTCGAGTGGCCGTTACCGCGGCGGCGTTCCAATTCCTTCTCGGTATAGGTGCAATCGTAAATGACGAGGTCGGCATCGTCGATCAGGCCGAGCACCGACTGATCGAGTTTGCCCGTCTCGTGCTCGGTGTCCGTGATCACCGCCACGACGCGGCCGCCCCATTCGACCCGGTAGCCTATGCAGCCGCCCGGATGGGTAAGGCTGCCGGTCCGAACCACCACCCCTTCGCGCGGCCGAAGCACGTCTCCGGACACGAAATCGCGGCAGTCGAGCTTTGCCTTGCAGACGTCCGTTTTCACCGGAAACCACGGCGGCCGGATGAACTCATCGACCATCTGTCGGGTCGTCATGCGTCCTGCAAGATGCCCGGACCAAACGGTAAGCTTGACACTCGGGTCAAAGATCGGCGCAAAAGCCGGCAGCCCGATGATGTGATCGTAATGGCAATGAGTGAAAAGCAGGTCGAAGTCGGTCACATCCGCCGCCTGAAACGCCCTGCCGGCAGGCCGTAGGCCAGAGCCCGCGTCGAATAGAAGCGTATGCTTGCCGCATCGCATCTCAATGCAGCTTGTGTTGCCGCCATAGCGAACGAATTCCGGCCCGGATACCGCAATGCTGCCGCGCACGCCCCAAAACCTGACCAGGAAAACGTCGTCGTCCATGGTAGCCCCTTCGCAGTCCCGTCGCTCATCGTAGCCAAACAACTGCCGCTAGAGCACCAGGAAAAGTGTGAACCGTTTTCCGCCCGAAATTTGCCGATTTCCTCCAGTGACCCTCTCAGCCAGAGGCTTGCGCTATCATGACGGGGAGCGTCGACCGCATCTCATTGGCTATTTGGCACTTCGTGCATCGATCAGATCGGCGGTGGTGTGGCTTAGGCGATCGGCAAGAACCCGCAATATCTCGATGGTCATTTCCGGGGACTCCTTCATGAGTCTCAGGAAATGATCCTTGCGGATTCTCAGGACTTCCAGCTGACTTGCCGCTCTGACGGTGGCTGTGCGCGAGCTGTTGCACAGTATGGCGATTTCCCCAACAATCGAATTTGGCGCCATTTCGGCTACTTTTAACGGCCCTCTGTCGGAATCAACCAGAATATCTGCCTTGCCTGAAAGGATGACATAGGCGGCATCTCCCTCGTCGCCCTGCCGGAAAAGGATCTGGCCCGCGCCGTAGCTGACGCGATCGGATGTGAACGCAAGCAGTTTGAGCTTTGTCAACTCAATGCCAGAAAACAAGGGAACGCGTTGCAGCATTCCAACTTCATCCTTGAGCAGCATTGTCGCAAACCTCAAAATTCGCGTTTGCCAGACTAGAGCAACGCGCGCCCAGATGGAATTGGTTCCGTATCTCGTCGCTCTACGACACCAGTTCCTTGAAGACACCGTTGCCTGCCAAAAGTGTCTCGTGTGTTCCGTCTTCCACCAATTCACCCGAGTCGAACACGATGACGCGATCGAACATCATCGCCATGGACGGATTCGTCACCACCCAGACAATTGCCGGCGAATGGCCGTCGCGTCTGGCTTCCTCGAGAACGTTCCGCAACACCTTATCTTGCATGCGTTGATCGAGCGCCGACAGCGGCCGGTTGAGAATGAGAAAATCGGGACGCTTGAGCAGCGCTCGGGCAACATCGAGCTTCTGTCGCTGTCCACCGGTCAGCCGCCTGCCGCCGGCGCCGACGTTGAAATCCAGGCCGACATTGAGAAGTTCGCCATAAAGCCCCAGCTCATCAAGAAGGTCATAGAGGATGGAGCGTATGCGGTCCGGCGCGTCGGGGTGGTTGTTGCCCACACGCCCGAACAGCACATTATCCATGACAGTAGCCGCGGCGATGTATTTGCCCGGATCATACCGTTCGATCGCGTCATGCAGCTCGGTCGGCAGGTTTTCATAGAACCGGTTGCGGGCAGTGACGATCTTGCTCATCAGCTCATCGCTTAGCAGGCCGAAGCGGTGCCGGGGCTCGATATAGGCAAAGCTCAAGCTAACGATCATGGCGCGGTCGGTCTCCGAAACCGCCTCGTAGGGACGGTTCTTGAGCCGTTGCAGCAAGGTTTCGTAGGCCGGTATCTCCTCGGCGCTCATGAAGGCGAGCTGCTGGAAGAACTGGTGATCGGCTGGCAGGTCGGCGAACAGCTCGATCGCCTGTTCGGCGATTTCCATGCCCATTTCGTAGAGCGTGCGGTCGAGACCGGCTTCATTGAGCACAGAAGCAAAATAGGGGTTGGCCGCCAGCGCCCTATCCGCCAGTTCAGGGCCGGCCGCAGCGCCGAAGAGCAGGTTCTGGCCGATCGTTGCTTCCTTGTTGTAGGCGCCCGGTTCGAAAGGAACCACCAGTCCGCTCAGCCCTTCCTGTTCAAGCCGGGTTCGCAACGCCGCACGCAGTTCGACGATCCGCCTGGCAAGTTCCGTGTGACGCTTGAGGTCGGCCGAAGAGCGCAAGCCAAGGTCCAGAATGTCGCGCGACAGAATAACCGCGTCGAGCACCCGGCGCACGGCTTCAAAGAGGTCGTGCGGGCCGGTAGCGCCGGCGGAAGCATAGTTGATCCAGTCGCTGCGGATATCAAGATCCGGATTGCCGGACCGGCGCGCCTCTTCGATGTTCCAGCGGTGCTGGTCTGCCGCTGCACCGTCATAAGTCACCGGTGTCAGCGGCGCATGTTTCAACCCGTAGAGCAAGTTATCGCGGAGGCTTGCCTGGAACAGGAAAACATCCGACGAGGCATACGACATGCGACGTCCGGTCACCGCTTCGGGGAGTTCAAGCAGGTCGTCGGTGCCCGAAACGATCCTTCCGCTGTCGGGCCAGTTCAGCCGCGCAAAGGCTTCTGCAAGCGCTTCGGCTCCGCCTGTTGCGGTGCTGACCAGCGCTACCGTCTCACCCGGCTTGACCTGGAGGGAGACACGGTTGAGAAGGATCGCACCGCCATCGTCTGCTATGGACAGACCGATTGCCGACAGGGGGGCGGTCATCGGATCGGGATCGTCGATCGCCAACGCCCCGATTGTAGGCGCAATGAGACCCTCCACGGTGAACTGTTCAACGACCTGCTGATATTTGACCTGGACATCCTGCCGATCCTGATCCCAGTCGATCAGTTCCTTCATCGGTCCGGGCAAGTCCTTGTAGGCGCCGATCACGGCCACGAGTTGGCCGACGTCCAGCCGGCCGCCGATGACCAGATACCCGCCGATCATGTAGAACAGAAAGGGCGTGAGCTGCGCGAGAAAATTGTTGAGGAACTTTACCATGAATTTCCATTGGTAAAGATCGAAGCGGATCTTGAAAATGAGCCCGAGCCGGGCAGCTATGTCGGCGCGCTCGTAGTTTGACGTATCGTGGACGTGAACCGCGCCGATGCCATCGACGATTTCGCCAACACGGCCCGAAAGCGCGCGCGCCGTCAATTGCCGTTGGCGCCCGAGCACGAGTAGCCGCCGCCGCATTCGCGGGATGAGCACGATCTGGATCACCACGATCACGACCGCTATCATTCCGAGCCAGACGTTCTGGACCATGATGAACAGCATGGCCGTCAGCGCCTGGCCGCCGAGCAGCACCGGCTGCAGGAAGGCATCGCCGATGAAACCGCCCAAGGGCTCCACCTCGTCCTTCACCATGGTCGCCACTTCGGCGGATTTCACCCGCTTGAAGTAAATCGGCGGAAACCGCAGCACACGATCGACAAGATCGAAGCGGATACGCCGCAGCATGCGTTCGCCGAGACGGCCCTTGTAGGTGTTGATATAGAGTTTGAACAGGCCGTTGATGACGACCAGCAAGAGGAACACAATGCTCAGGGCAAGCAGCGTCGCCTTGCGGCCGAGCTGAAAACCGGAGAAGAACAGGACCTCGCCAATAAACGGCAGGTTATAGTGCAACCTCATGAATGGCAGGGTCGCGCCGGGTTGCTCGAAGCCGCGGCCTTGGATCGGGCCGTTGACGATCAGCTTCGGCAGGTTGAAGGACATGAAATACGGGATCATCGAGAGCACGACGATCAGCAATATCCAGACCTGCTGCTTCTTGGTGTGCGTCCAGATATAGCGGGCTAGGCTGGGTTCCATATGCGACTGTGGACCTCAGTTGGAAGGATGGATGCAAAAGCACCTGCTGGCGAATGGCGTATCGGCAATTTCTTCGTCGCCAATGACAAGCTCGAAGCTGCAGTGCACGGAAGTAGTGCTGCGCTCAGCAAGATTGCGTTGTGTCGCCCGAAATCCCAACATACAAGGCGAATATGATGGATGTCACGCAACCACGCAATGCCGGCATGG
Organism: Mesorhizobium sp. B2-3-13; assembly: GCF_006442195.1. Lineage (NCBI taxonomy): Bacteria > Pseudomonadati > Pseudomonadota > Alphaproteobacteria > Hyphomicrobiales > Phyllobacteriaceae > Mesorhizobium > Mesorhizobium sp. B2-3-13. The sequence goes on along the minus strand of NZ_VFVQ01000005.1, from coordinate 45,115 downwards.
ACGGGCACGAGCAAGCCTTGGACCTCACCCGAGGAATTGCGGCCTATGTCAAAAGCCCTCTCGTGGCAGGGCTGGCGCGCGTCATCGCCAAGCACCCGAAGGCCGATATCGCCAACGCCTTCAACCACAAGCAGGTCGCCTGCAAGATGTGGGCGCTCGATAGGCTGTTCGAAAGCTGCGGCGGCCGGTTCGGGCGCATATGGGTTCTGGGTGGATGGTACGGCGTACTGCCGGCAATGCTTTTCAGCGATGCCCGCTTCGACATCGCGGCGGTCGACAGCATCGACATCGATCCCGAAGTCGCGCCGGTCGCCCTGACCCTCAATCGGGAAGCCGGCGACCGGTTCCGGGCGTTGACGGCAGATATGTATGCACTCGACTATGCGGCCGGGCGTCCCGACCTGACGGTCAATACGAGCTGCGAACACATAGCCGATCTGCGCGCCTGGCTTGCTCTGCTTCCGCGGGGCACGAATGTTCTGCTGCAATCGAACGATTATTTCAGCGAGCCGACGCACGTCAACTGCGTGGCTTCGCTGGCGGCCTTCGAAGCAATGGCGGCGCTACGGGAGGTGCGGTTCTCCGGCGAACTGCCGACAAAAAATTATACGCGCTTCATGCTGATTGGAACTGTCTAATGCATTTCGCCCAACAGTGCGTGGCGCTTTTGGGGCTGCGACATACATAAAAACAACGGCTTGACCCGCGTCGCACGAGATAGAGCGGTTCTGCGTTTTCCGTGAAACGATGAACCGCTTTAGGATCCATCGTCCGTTTGATCATGAGCTTCTCTGAAACCGGGCCCCCTTTTTAGGGACCATGTTCGATACCGGTCGCGCAGGATTTGCGCCGAGTGGCGGGCGCCTTCCAGATCGAGACGATGCGCGGATGGTCTCGGTGCCACAAGCACCTCTTCGATCGCTTGCGCCAAACCTTCAGGCGTTAGGTCCTTTTCCATCAGCACCGTTGCAAGACCGAGTTCTTCGAGCATCAGGGCGCGAACCGTCTGTTCGCTTTCCCCGCCGGCTGCAAATGGAACGAGCAGGGAGCGACAACCCGCGCGCAGGACATCGCAGACCGTGTTGTAACCTGCCTGCGAGACTGACAGGCGGGCGCCGGTCAGCAGGCTGGCGAAATCCTCTCGGAACCGGAAGATGGACAGGCCCGGCGTGGCATCGCGTGCGATCGCGTCAAACTCGTTTGTCGGCAGGTTTGGGCCGGTGATCAAACACCATTTCCAACCGTTCTTGGCACTCCGCGCCGCTGCGATGGTGGAGCTGACAAGGCTCTTTCCGGCAGCTCCGCCGCCAACCGACACCAGAACGTCGAAGCGCTCGGAGGCCGCGGGCGATGGCGGCGCGGCGACGAGCCCCGTGTAGGTGACCTCGGCCTTGATCGCCCCGGCCAGGGGAAATGTCTTGTCGATGGTTGCGAAAGCCGGGTCGCCGTGGACCATAACAAGGTCGAAATGCGTATTGACAAGATCAACCGTTTCCTCGTTTCGGCCCGGCTTGACGCGTTCCTGAAGGATGTCACGGATGGACGTCGCCAGTAGCGGTCTGGGCGACGTCGCGTTGATCGCCTCGATCAGCGGCAAGAGTTCGAATCGCATCTGCCGGCGTCCAAATGGAAACGCCTCGACAATCACGACATCAGGCCTGCAATCCCGGAATGCCTGGAGCAGCATCTCTGAACGGCGTTTCTTGAAATCATCGTCGATGGGTATGCCGTGCAGGTCGACAAGTCCGGAAAATCTTTCATCACCGGAGGTGACAGGTGGCAGGGTTACAGATTTTACCCCCAGTCCCGGAAACCCTGCAACCGGCGCTCCGCCGGTGACGATCGTCACGTCAAACCCGTCATCGACCAGAGCCGCCGCGACGCGGCTGGTGCGTGCGAGATGCCCGATACCGAGCAGGTGCTGGACATAGAGGAAGGCACGCAGTTGCTTCAATTGACGGCCCGCCACTCGCGCTCGAACAATTCCTTGAGCTGTCCAATGCTCGCCACATGATCGAAATTGCCGCGCACGTGCCGCTCTGCGGCGTCGCCTAGGCGGGCGCGCAGGACGGGATCCCGGATCAGGCGCTCCAGCGCCTGTGCCAGGGCGATTGGGCTGTTTGTCGGTACCAGCAGCCCGGTTTCATCGGACGATATAAGCTCCGGCACACCAGAAACATCGGTGGACACACAGGCAAGCCGCTGGCTAGCTGCCTCCACAAGAACATTTGGCAAGCCGTCCCGGTCGCCATTTGCCGTGATCCTGCAGGCCAGGGCGAAGATGTCGGCGCAGCGGTAGTGCTCAAGCACCTGCTCCTGCGCAAGCGCGCCTTTCCAGGCGACGCGATCATCGAGTCCGAGCTTTTGCGCCAGCGCCTTGAGCCGTTCCAGTTCCTCGCCGTCGCCGATATGCTCGAAACGCCAGGCCAAATCGCCAGGCAAGAGGGCAAGCGCCTCGAGCAAGGTATCGTAACCTTTCTTTTCGACGGCGCGCCCGACACTCAGAACGACAACAGCTCCGCCGCGCTCCGAGCCGTCATGCTGTTGTCGCGCGTCGCCAAAACTGCCGAAGCGATGAAGGTCGAGCCCATGATAGCTCAGATGCACAGACGAGTTGCCTTTGGCGAGTTTTTCCAGTCGATCGAAGCCGGTTTTCGTGCAGGTGACTGTCCAGCGGGCCGAGGAAAGCTTGCCAGCCAAATCCCAGTCCGCCGAAGTCCAGATGTCCTTCGCATGGGCTGAGCAGCTCCAGGGCAGACTACGTAGCTGGCTGGCGTAGCGCGTGACCGATGCCGGCGTGTGCACGAAATGCGCATGCAACCATCCCGCTCCTTCCGGCCATTCGGCCGCCAGCACGAGCGCTTGCCCGAAGCGGCGTGCGCGATTGCGCGTAAAGTCGCGGGAGATATCGGCGGCCAGCGATCCGAGCGCGCGCCAGAAGCTCGGCCGCGGCAAATAGGCAAACAGCGAGCGAAGCACGCGTAGCGGCTCGTCATGCAGATATTCCGGCAGGTAGTGGACCGGCGCTTTGATCTCGTCATGTACGGGGTGCCGTTTTGCGTCGGTGGGCCGCCTGAGTGCGACGAGTATCAAATCGAACCCCGCGCGTTCCAGACCGAGCAGTTCCTGTGCGATAAAAGTTTCCGACAGCCGCGGATAGCCCTTCAGGACCACGACGATCTTGCGACGTTGCAAGTCAGTTCGTTCCTTCAACGACAGAAAGATGATGGCCGGCCCGCCGGTCGAGCAATTCCGCGACAATCTCGGAAATGTGAGGCAGCCCTTCCAGCGTCAGATGCGGGTTACTCTGTGAGGGGCGGGACCGCTCCGGCAGCGCCACTAGTGCATCGGCGAATCGCTGGGAGTCCTTGGCTTCGTGCGGCAAAAGCAGCTCGATGAGGCCGAGTTCGGCTGCGCGCCGAGCGCGAATCAGTTGTTCCTGGCGTGGCTCGATGCGCGGCACGATCAGCGCCGGCTTGTCGAAAGACAATATCTCGCAATAGGTGTTGTAACCGCCCATGGCCACCACCGCCTTGGCGCCGGCAATCAGGTCTTCCATGCGGTTGTCGAACTCGATCATCTTGATGTAGGGGATCTTGGCCCCCTTTTTGAGCAGCTTGTTGCGCTTGCGGGCCGGCATGTAAGGCCCAAGCACGATCAGTGCCCTGTGCTGCAGTTGCGGATCCTGCTGATAGACATCGATGACGTCGTGAATCAATTCGGCACCGTCGCCGCCGCCACCGGTGGTGACCAGGATATAATCGCCCTCGGGCCGGTGGCCGGGCAACTCGTTCCGCTGCAAGCTTCGTTGCAGGAAACCGACGAAACTCATCTTTGCCCTGACGGTCGGCGGCACATCCAGGCCGGTCAGCGGATCGTAGAAATCCGGCGGCCCGTAGACCCAGACCTTGTCGTAGAACAGGCCAATCTTGCGCATCACATCCCTGCGCGCCCACTCTGCCTCGAGCAGGTGCGGCGCATCCATCACCTCGCGCAGGCCAAGCACCAGCGTGGTGCCACGCGTCTTGAGGTAGGACAGAGTATCCTCAATCTCACCGCGCAGGCCGAGCGGTTCCTTGTCGACGATGAAGATATCCGGCCGGAAGGTCTCGGCTGTGTGGCGGATGATCGACTGGCGCATTCTCAGCGTCTCATGCAGATCGATATCCTTTTCCAGCGAGGTGTATTCGCCGTTGCGCAACTTGATGACGCTGGGGATCTTCACGAAGTCGACACGGGCTCGGTAGTCGAACGCGCCAGCGATAGTCGCACCCGAAATGATAAGCACCTGAAGTCCGCGGAAGTCCTCGACCAGCGAATGCGCGATTGTTCGGCAGCGCTGCAAGTGGCCAAGCCCGAACGTGTCGTGGCTGTACATGAGAATTCGAGCGTTTTCTGCGTGCTGGGTCATTGTTGAACGTCTCTTAGAATTCTCGCCTTGAGGGACCGTGAGCGACGCGCCGGCTTCGAAACCATCTTGGCTTTGAAATATGAGGTCGCCATTTCAATAATGTACTGCTTCTGTGGAATGCCTGTCAGACAGGCCTTCCGATTGTCTAACTCCGAAACTTGACGGGTAGCGAATATAGCCTTGCGGGAGCGGGCCGAGACTCCCTGTTGTCGTTTTGGGAGGGATCGAAGGGGAATGTGGTATCCAAAAGATCGGCAGAAATCATCCCTCTTGCTTCCAAAAAGTTCCGGTGTCTCCGAACTCCATCGGTTGGAAGCGGTCAAGGCGAATTCCGCTATTCTGCCCATATAGCCAATTGGTTGGTCGCCAGGCGTCGCTCGGCCCATATCTGTTGTGGGACGCACTTCGTGCGCCATTGCCCTCGGTCTTGGGGGACCAAAGGTGCTGCCCATCAATCTCTTGACGGGCGGTCTGATTGTGATTCTCCGACCAGAACTGAGTCATCAGTCGCCAAGCTAGCCGGAATTTCAGCAAGAATCGAGTGGATGCCAGCGCTGACAAAGCACCGCCCCGGAAGTGAGCGTGTGCAAGACCAGTTGCTTTGTTGATTGCGATGGGCCTCGAATCCAAACGGCGGTGATTTTCCCAATCACCGCCGTTGATGCACCCAAGCCACAGGGAAGGACGGGCTAGGCACATGAGAACGACTACCAAATTAGACCTAGCGGCGAGTCCGTCAAGTCGTCCTGCGGCCTTTCACAGGAAAATACCCGATGGCCGGGACATCCAAACGTCAATTGTCACGAACTGGTAACGACGCCCCACACCGCCGCATTCAAGGCTTGGGCGGGAAGGGGCACGTCTCTATTGGTGGGGAGCGGAGGTAATTGCTGCGACCTTGGGAGGCGCGAGCAAGCATGAAGGACCTCGCACCTGCGAGACTTGCCTTGCCCTTTCGAATCTAGCTGTGAGCCTTCAGGAGGGTGCCCATTCGGCCCCGACCGAGAAAGCTGAATCTGGGCTGTCCGCAATGAGGGTGCACCCGATTGCGGTGTTGGCTGGGGCCTTGACCTTCGCTGAGCACGAAGCTTCTCAAAATGGAAGTCAGGTGTGAGAAGCCGTTCTGTCCGCCTCGCGGTTCTGTCGCTTAGATCAGCCCTCCTTTTAACGGGCCTCTATATGATCTGCCGCCTGAAGGCCCATCGCCCGGAGACTGCCCCAAACGGTCGCTGCCCCGCCCTCTCCAGCATGCACATCCGGCTCGCGGCTTTTGCCCTTGGTGTTAGGGGCGCGCTAGGATAGCATATCTGCGGAGTGGGGTATGCGATGGCAGAAGTCTCGATACGCCGAGCGGACTTCATGATGGTCCTCGCTTATGCATCGGACCTCGCGACCGGCCATTCCCGCGATTTTGCGCTGAAGTCCTGCGTGCTTGCGATGCGGATCGCCGAGTTTGCCGGCGTTTCCGATGAGGTTCGGCGCAATGCCTACCACCAGTCGATGCTGCGCTATGTCGGTTGCAATGCCGACACCGACCTTCTGTCGGCCACCTTCGGCGATGAAATCGCGCTCCGCCAGGATCTCGTCGGTCTCGACATGGGCAACCGGGCGGAACTGGGCAGGGTCTTCGTGCAGGCCTTCAAGCGGCTTTACTATGATCTCGACCCCGATGCGCAGGCCAAGGCGATTGAGGCCGCGATGTCGCAGGCGCTCGCTGTGGCCCGCCCGGTGCTCACCGCCCATTGCGAGGTCGCGCAGCGGATCGGCGTGCGGCTCGGCCTGTCCGGCGAGATCCGGCGCAACCTTGGACAGATATACGAACGCTGGGACGGCAAGGGCCTTCCGCGCGGGCTGAGCGGCGAGGACGTCCTGCCGGCCGTGCGCCTGATTACATTGGCACAGGATGTCATTGCGCTCAGCGACGCCGTTGGCATCGATGCGATGGCCGAAACCATCGCCAGTCGCGGCGATGGTGCCTACGAAGCGGAGCTGGCCCGGCTCGTCTCCACCAACGCGCCCGCGCTTATGGAGGGCATCGGCGCGACGGTCGATCGCGAGACCATTTTGGCACTGGAGCCCGATCCGCCGGTGACGCTGGACGAGGCGGCTTGCGACGAAGCTTTCCTCGCCATCGCCGACATGATCGACATGCGCATGCCGTTCACGCAGGGCCATTCGCGGATGGTGTCGGAACTGGCCGAGGGCGGAGCACGACGGCTCGGGCTGCCCGAGCCCGACGTCCGCGCCCTGCGCTGGTCGGGCTGCATCCATGACATCGGCGAACTGGTGGTGCCAGTGGCCACCTGGATGCGCAACGGTCCCCTGTCCGTCCGCGAGCGCGACGCGGCACAGTTGCACGCTTATTACGGCGAGCGGGCGCTGGCTTCGTTCGGCCGCGACGGCGACGCCATGGCCGGGATGGTGCTGCGTCATCACGAACGCCTGGACGGCTCGGGCTATCACCGCAAGGTCGGCGGCTCCGACCTGTCCCCGGCGGCGAGGATCCTGGCCGCCGCCGAAGCGTTCCAGACGTCGCGGGAGGAGCGCCCTCATCGCAAGGCGCTCTCCAGCGAGGCGGCGGCGACGCAGTTGCGGGCCGCCGTCCGCGAGGGGTGCATCTGCCCCGACGCCACCGAGGCGGTACTGTCCTTCGCCGGACAGCCGTCGCGACGGCCGCCCCCGCGTTCGCTGGCCGGCATGACGCCGCGGGAGATCGAGGTGCTGCGCCTGATCGCCGCCGGCCTGACGGCGAAGGAAACGGCGCGCAGGCTCGACATTTCGCCAAAGACCGCGGACCATCATATCCAGAGCGTCTACTCCAAGATCGGCGTGGCCACCCGTGCGGCCGCCGCGCTCTATGCGGTCGAGCACGGCCTCGTCAGGCCAGGCGAAACGCAGCCATAGGGAATACACCCCATGTGCGTCGGCCGCGAGGCGCGCATCGTGATCCTGTCGACGGACCGATAGTGGCCGCGACCGACAGGAGGAAATCAGATGCTTCTCGCAACGACCAAGGTCGCGGACGTCGACCACTTCATCCATATTTTTTCGACCAAGGGCGCCGACAAGCGCCGGCTGCACGGCTCGAACGGCGCAACCGTATTCCGCGACCCGAGCGAGCCCGACCGCGTATGGGCGATCTTCGACTGGGACGCCGAGGGCTGGAAGAACTTCGTGTCGGATCCGGAAGTGCCGGCTATCCTGCAGGAAGCCGGCCATGTCGGCAAGCCGCAGGCGGCACTGCTGCTCGGCCACTACGAGGCTTGACCTTCGCGCTGCGCGCCGTCTGCCATCCGTGGCGGCGGTGCGCCCGACGAAACCCCACAATATCGGAGAGATCAGATGAACCAGAATCCCATCAAGATCGGCCTCATCGCCGAACTCACCGGCCCGTTGTCCTTCATGGGCATTGCCAACGCCAACCTTACGACCATGCTTGTCGACGACATCAACGCCGGCGGCGGCCTCCTCGGTCGGCCGGTGAAGCTCATCATCGAGGATGGCGAGACCACCGACAGCGCTGCCAAGGCAAGCGCCGCCAAACTTGTGGATGTCGACAAGGTCGACCTGGTCGTCGGCGGCATTTACAGCTCGACCCGACTGGCCATCAAGAGCGAGGCGGTGACACGGGGCAAAACGCTCTACATCTACACCGAGCAGTATGAGGGACAGGAGAACGACCCCTTGATCTTCTGCACGGGTCCGGTGCCCGCGCAGCAGGTCGAACCGCTGATACCGTGGCTGATGAAGACCACAGGGGCGAAAAGCTTCTATCTGCCGTCGGCCGACTACATCTGGCCCCACATTTTGAACAAGGCGGCAAGCCGGGTTGTGCGCGCCAATGGCGGCGAGATCGTCGGCGAGGAGTATTTCCCGCTGGACACCGTCGATTTCCGACGGACGGTGCAGCAGATCATGGCGAGCGGTGCCGAGGTGGTGTTCAATACGATCGTCCCACCGGGTCTGACGCCGTTCCTGGAAGAACTGCACAAGGCCGGCTTCGGCAAACGCGGCGGCAAGATCGTCTGCACCTATTTCGACGAGAACTTCCTCAACCTGGTGCCGTCCGATCAGATCGAGGGCCTCTACAGCTGCCTCGACTACTATCAGGAACTCGACGATCCGTTCGGTCGCGCGCTGTTGCGCCGCTACAGCGAACGGTTCCCCGGCAGCGCGATGTTGACCGCAGGCAGCGGCTGCACCGGCCACTACCGGGCGATCAGGATGTGGGAAGCGGCGGTGAGGGAAGCCGGCACGGTTGAGCGCGACTCGGTCATCCGGGCGCTCGATCATGCCCGGATCAACGAGGGCCCGGGCGGCCCGGCCGAGATGGTACGCGGCCAGCACCATGTTCGAATGAATATGTACATTGCGCGGGCGGAGGGCGGTCGCTTTCGGGTCGTCAGCAAGCTCGGTCCGATCGATCCGGACGAGCGCGTGCTTACCGAAGAACTGAGCACCGTGAGGTGAACTGCGCAGACCTCGATTACTGTTGTTCCAACCGGCGAGGGCGGCTCGATGATGGCCTCGCCATCCACGCCCCGCGCCTCGGTCAAAGAGGCGACCGACCGACTCGCGCACTGCTTTATATAAATCTATGCAACGTGCCGCGAAGTTATTCCCAGCTGTGGGGAAAGTCTCTGTCGGTGTAGCTATCTCGATCGTGGCTGGCAGGATCTGGATAGGCACGTTCCGGATCGGACTAGCGGCGCGATTGACAATAGGGACTGCAATCGGCGGCGTGAATTAAGCGGCGTGTACACGGCGTTTGTTGGAGAACAATCGTAGAAGGTCACCAAGACGCGTGTGAAATCTCAAAGGGTATGGGCGAACGGCAGGTCCGCAAAATCTGAACCGGGCAAACCTCTTCGACAGCTGGCCCATGTTTGGAGTGTCGAACAGGCCGCTTCAATGCCGGCCAGGATGAGGTCGATGCCTGCGAGGAAATGATCGCGGCACTCGAGCTCCCCTAGCTGCCTCGCTGGGTGATGCATGAACGGATGGGCGCTCGGTCTAGGGTTGGAGGCTATCGAGGGCAACTGTTGGCATGATGCGATATAAAAGACCTTGCCGGCATTCACAAACGCCTTTCGTTTCTTGGCATCGAAATTCGTGCCGTCCACGAGGGTGTGGTGAACACAGTCTTGGTCGGACTTCGCGGGCTTGTTGGGCAACTCTATCGAGAGGACATCGCTCACAAAGTCCGTCGGGGTCAGGCCGGCCGAGTGAGCAAGGCCTACCACGAAGAACGGAAGCGCTTGGCAGCCGATACCGATGCTAGGCGCACCCGTTTGGAGCGACGGCTTGAAGAGCTAACTCGGGAGATCGAGCGGCTGGTCAACGCCATTGCCAAAGGCCACGGCGACCCAGCTGTACTGGGACCGCAATCAACAACACTGAATGAAGAGCGCAAGTGCATTTTGGCAGAGTTGGATCGGGTACCCGCTGCGACCGGAGTGATCGCGCTGCACCCTGCGGTGCTCGCCCGCTACGAGGAACAACTAAACCAACTCCAGACCGGGCTTGCTAAGGGCATTGCTTCTGGCGATTCCGAATGTGCAGGGGCAATGCGTGACCTGGTCGAAACCGTCACGGTGTTTCGAGATCCGTCGAGAACCGGCGGGGTTGAAGTCGAAATCGCCGGTCGGCTGACAGCACTCTTGGGCGAGCGCGCCTTCCCCCACGGCGTCAAAGGAGTGGGGGAATGGTGGTAGCGGGAGGGCGCTACCATCCCTTGACCGTTCGAAAATTGGCCTACGCGGCGTCACCCCGACATCGGGCGCCACTGTCCCGGCGAGGAGGTACTCCGTGGTGTCGAAGGTCTGCTGGACACAGCATCGCAACATCTCCGTTCCGTTCTGTTTTTTGGCCAAACGCACCCGCATCTTGCGCGTGACGATTGGTTAGTTCGCTTGCAGGGATTCTTAGCGCATCCATCTCAGCGCCAGAATGCCTGCGACGCACGCGTGCGGCGAAGGCGTGCAGCGGCGTGATAAAAGGACGGCTTTCATCCCCCAGGATAAGGTGAATGCCGACGATTGCTAGACAGGATTGAAGAAGCAGCGGCAGGGTGGCGAAGATTGGCGACAGCCAGAATGCGAATGCCTTAGGGTATTTGCCGTGTCCTTTTAGGTTTCGTAATGTCTTTCACGGCGCTGCTTTTATTCCAAACCCATTTGGTGAGCTCACTATGGCGCGAAAGAAAAAATACTCCCCAGTTCGATTCTTCACGGCCGATGGCGTCGAGGTGCAAACCATTCTCGATTTGGCCGGCCCTCACAAGGATGAACTGTTGAAGCGAATCGTTGAGGCGCTGGCGCGAGACGCGGCGAGGCGGGATTTTATCGCCGAGCCTGGTCACATACCGTGAGCTCAGTCCCTTCAGGCTGCGCGGCCGAAGCGATCGATCCTGAAATCGTCGAGTGGCGTTTCACAACGGTCGGTCGCGATGAGCTCGGCCATGGCGTCGCCCACACCCGGGCCGAGCTGAAAGCCATGTCCGCTGAATCCGAAGGCGTGGAACAGGCCGGGTGTCGTCGCCGAGCGTCCCATGACCGGCAGCATGTCCCGGATATAGCCCTCGCAGCCGGACCACGTGCGGATGACCGAGACATGCGCGATTGCCGGGAGCAGCCGCGCGACGGCGCGCAATTGCATCTGGAGGCGTGTGGGGTCGGCGACCGCGTGGCCCGGATCGAGGTCCACCGCGACCCTTTCGGCCGCGCCGCCGAAGATGATATTGCCCCGTTCGACCTGGCGTAGATAGGCGCCATGGTCCTTATCGCGCGTCCAGATGCCGACCACCGGCAAGATCCGATGCGGCAGCGGTTCGGTCACGCCCATTTGCGGGCCGCGGGCGTCGAGGGGGACTTCTTCGCCGAACTCAGCGGCGATGCGCGCGCCCCAGGCTCCGGCGGTGTTGAGCAGGCACTCGGAGGCGAATGAGCCCTTCGAACTGGTAATAAGGAAACCGGAGCCCGCATAGGTGATCTTCTCGACTTCGGCTCCCTCGATGATTTGCGCCCCCAGTCTGCGGGCCGCCGCGGCAAAGGCCGGCGCGATCAGCCGCGGATTGCCGCTGCCGTCATGCGGAGAAAATGACGCGGCGATCGCGTCGGTGCCGAGGCCGGGAAAGCGGGCGCTAATCTCGCGTGGGCCGAGTTCTTCCAGCTCGAGGCCCCAGGGCTGCGCGGCTTGGGCATAGGCCCGCATGTCGGCAAGGCTTCCTTCATCGAAGATCAGCCGGACATGACCGGTGGCGCGGAACTCGACGTCGCGGCCAAGCATCTTTTCGGCTTCGCCCCACAGTCGCAGCGAGCGGTGGGCGAGTGGAAGCTGGGACAGATGGCGTCCCGTGCGCCGGATGTTGCCGAACGAGGCGACTGTCGCTCCAGTGCCGACCCGATTGCGCTCGATCAGCGTCACGCGCGCGCCGCGCCGGGCGAGGAAATAGGCCGAAGCCGTCCCCATCAGCCCACCGCCCAGCACGATCACATCCATGGTTATTCCCTAGAGCATGATCCCGAAAAGTGGGAACCGGTTTTCTCGGACAAACGGTTTCCGTTTGTCCAGGAGATCATGCTCCAACAAAGAGCTAGATGATGGCTGTTCGACCAAATGTCATTTTCATCTCGTGCGGAGCGAACAATCCCTGAAGGCGCCGATCTTGTCGGCATCGCGTCATTGCGTCAAAGATGGGTTTGGACAACAACCATAAGCTAAGCCTATGGAGTGGCAATGCGTGCCCGTCAGCTCGAAGTGTTCATCGCCGTCATGCGCGCGGGCACCGTGACCGCCGCGGCGCGGACGCTGAACATCTCCCAGCCTGCGCTCAGCCAGATCCTGCTCCACACCGAGGATGAACTCGGCTTCACGCTGTTCGAGCGGGTGAAGGGCCGCCTGCGGCCGACCCCGGAGGCGCTCGAGATCTTCGCCGATGCCGAGAGGCTGTCGGCGGGACTGGAAGGCTTGCGCCGCAAGACCACCGACCTGCGTTTGGGCCGGACGGGGTTGGTGCGGGTCGCGGCCTCGCCGCCGCCGGCCATGGCTATCTTGCCGCGCGCATTCACCAGCTTCCGCGCGCAGCATCCCGATATTCTGCTGCGTTCCCATAGCGCGCCGATCGCGGCGATCGTCGACATGCTGCGCGCCGGCGATGCCAGCCTCGGCGTGGCGTTGGACGACCGGCTGCCTCCCGATATCGACGCAGAGGTGATCGGCAGTGTCGGCTTCGCCTGCCTGCTGCCCGCCGGGCATGCATTGGCCGGAAAAACCGAGTTGACCCTCGCCGATCTCGCCGGGGAAGAGTTGATATCCTATCGCGGAAACACCCGCCCCGCCGACGAGTTGGCCCACGCGGCCCGCGCGCAAGGTCTGGCGCTTTCGCCGTCGCTCGAAATCGATGTTTCCATCTCGGCGGTCGGCTTCGTCCAGGCCGGCCTGGGTGTCGCCCTGGTCGACGCGCTGCTGCCCTGGCACCAGTTTGCCGGGCTTGCCGTCAGGCCGCTCGCGAACGGGCCGGAATTTCCTATCGCGCTGCTGACGTCGCGCACACGCGCTCTCTCGCGGGCCGATGAGATAATGCGCGACCAGATCCGCACCGCCTGTTCCGTCGTGCTGGGCGGTGCCAGGTCATAAGCAAGACTTATGTCATTCCTCTCCATACGTCTTGGACCATGGCCATCCTGTCGTGTCAGCTTTGGTTGGCAGACAGGAAGGGACGCATCATGGATGGTGTCATCGCGGCCAACGAGGCGCGGAACGAAACCGACTGGAAGGTCGGCGTTGATATCGGCGGCACATTCATCGACTTCTGCGCGCTCGAAGCCCGCTCCGGTCGCGTCGCCTCGCTGAAAGTGCTGACGACGCCGGAGGATCCGGGCGCCGAGCTTATGACGGGCCTCACGCTTCTGGCCGAACGCGAAGGCTTTGATCCTGCCCGTATGACGCGCTTCGTGCACGGTACGACGGTTGGCATCAACACGATCATCCAGCGCAAGGGCGCATCGCTCGCGTTGTTCACCAATGCCGGCTTCGAGGACGTCATCGAAATGGCGCGGCTGCGCATGCCGGACATGTACTCGCTGTTCTGCGCACGGCCGGAGCCGCTGATCTCGCGCGACATGGTTTTCGGCATTCCGGCCCGCATGCGGGCCGATGGGAGCGAATCCCGGGCGCCGGACATGGAGGCGGTGGAAAAGGCGGTGGCAGCGGCAAAAGCGAATGGGGCGCAAGGCATCATCGTTTCCTTCCTCCATTCCTGGCGCAATGCCGCTCAGGAAGCCTCAGTGAAGGCGACGATCACGCGTCTTGCACCCGACCTCTTCGTCTTCTCCTCGGCCGAGGTCTGGCCGGTCATCCGCGAATACGAGCGCAGCTCGACCGCCATCCTCAACGGCTATGTGCATCCGCGCGTCTGCGGCTATCTGACGGCGCTGGAACAGCGGTTGAAAAGCCGTGGCGTGCCGGCGCGTCCGATGCTGACGAAGTCGAATGGCGGACTGATGAACGCCGCCGAAGGCAAGCGCGCCTGCGTGAATATGCTTTTGTCGGGAACGGCCTCCGGTGTCATCGGCGCCTCGTGGCTGGCGCGTCAGGCAGGCGAAGACAAAGTTCTTACCCTCGACATCGGCGGCACCTCGGCCGACTTCGCGCTCATCATCGGTGGCGAGGCGCAGTTCGGCACCGGCGAGCTGATCGGCGAATTTCCACTTCATATCCCCTCCGTGTCGGTCAGTTCGATCGGTGTCGGCGGCGGCTCGATTGCCAGTATCGACGCGCAGGGGGTGCTGCGGGTCGGACCGGAATCGGCAGGTTCGACGCCGGGACCGGCCTGCTACGGCCGTGGCGGCGACAAGCCGACGGTGACGGACGCCATGGTGGTGTGTGGATGGCTCGGTCACAGCGAGATGGCCTATGGCCAGCTCAGAATCGACACCGGCCTGGCGCATCGCGCGGTCGGCGAGCTTGCCACTCGGCTCGGCCGCCCCATCGAGCAGACCGCGCAGGCGATCCTCGATATCGCGGTGTCGGAGATGTTCGTCGAGGTCGAGAAGCTCGCCTCGCGCGCCGGCGTCGACTTGCGCGACTTCACGCTAATGCCTTTCGGCGGTGGCGGGCCGATGCTCGGCGCTTTTCTTGCCCGCGAACTCGGCATGAAGCGCGTGATGGCGCCGCGCCGCCCCGGCGTGGTGTCAGCGCTCGGCGGACTGGTGGCGGATTTGCGCGGGGATTTCATTCGCACCATCTTCACCCCGCTCTCGGGCGTGTCGCTCGCCGGAATTCACGAGGCCTTTGAGGCCCTGGCGCAAGAGGGGCGCGACTGGCTTGCGGCGCAGGGGCACGACGCGGCCGCGGATCTCATTTTCTCCTGCGACATGCGCTATGTCGGGCAGAGCTATGAGATCGAGGTTGTCCTGTCGCCGCAATGGTTGGCAGATGGTGATGCGGCCGCCATCGCGCAGGCCTTCCATCTCACCCATCAGCAGCTCTACGACTTCCACGACGTTGATGGCGAGATCGAGCTCGTGAACGTGCGGCTGTCCGCAGTGGGCGCGGGGCCGAAGCTCTCCCTCCCGGAGACCGACGAGATCAACGCTCAGGCCATCCCGGCGCGCAGTCTTGCGGTCTACACGGGCGCGAGCGTCGAGACCGTCGACCTCCACAACCGGCAGAGCCTCGTGCCGGGCAGCACGTTCCACGGGCCTGCCGTGGTCGTTCAGGAAGACACCACCTTCGCCATTCCTGCCGGAGCGCAGGCAAGGGTCGACCGCCATCTCAACCTTCTGCTGACCTTCGCGGAGTGATGCCATGTTTGACCGGACAAACCTTCAGGTTCTGGCGAACCATGCCCGCGCGGCCGCCGAGAACATGGCGTACACGCTGCACCGCACCGCGCACTCCGCTTTCGTCAAGGAGACGCAGGATTTCACGGTGATGCTGATGGACCGTTCAGGCGCGACCTTCGCCGTGCCGATGGAACTCGGTGCCACCTGGTACCCGGGGCTTTCGTATCGCCGCGCGATCGCGATGGTCGACGACTATCGGCCGGGAGATGTCGCCTTCACCAACGATCCCTATTCCGGCCACGTCGCCACGCACGCGCCAGACACGCATCTGTGGAAGCCGGTTTTCGTTGACAACGACATCGTCGCCTGGACCGGTGGCCATATCCACAACACCGACATGGGTGGCGCGGTGCCGGCTTCGCTCAGCCGGGCGCTGACCGAAATCCATCAGGAAGGCATCCGCTTTCCGCCCATGAAGCTGGTGAATGAGGGCATCATTGACGAGTCGATCCTGCGGATCATGAGCACCAATGTGCGCAAGCCCGACCTTAACATCGGCGACATCAAAGCGCTGGTCGGTGCGCTCAACACCGGCGAGCGCAAGATCCAGGCAATGGTACGAAAGTTCGGCAAGGCCGGCTTCATCGAAGGCGTTTCCGCGCTTCTCGACCAGGCGGAAGCGCAGGCGCGCGACGTGCTGCGTTCCATGCCCGACGGCACATGGGAGTTCGCCGATTATGCCGACGAGGATTCCGTCGAGGCCAATCCGTGCCGGCTGAAGCTGACGCTGACGATCAAGGGCGATGCGGCGGTGCTCGACTTCACCGGCTCCGATCCGCAGCTCGGCTCCTCGCTCAACGTGCCTTCCGGCGGCGATCCGCGACACACCATGCTGCTGGTGGGGGTCTACTACGTGCTCTATACCCTCAACCCCAAGATCCTGCTCAACACCGGCCTGACCCGGCCGTTTACCTGCATCACGCCCCGGGGTTCCGTGCTGAACCCGGTATACCCCGCCGCCGTAGGCATGCGCTCGCTCACCTGCGCCCGACTGCGGTCGGTCATCTTCGGCGCCTTCTCGCAGGTGATGCCTGAACGCCTGCCCGCGGCGCCGGCCGGCAACAACTGCATCGTTAACGTCATGACCACGGACGAGCGCACCAGCCGGACCGTCATCACGGCGGTGAATCCCGTGGTGGGTGGCGGCGGCGCGATGCCGCATCGTGATGGCACCAATGGCTCGGGCGCCGATGCCGCCTATCTCAAGAACACGCCGATCGAGATCACCGAGACCGAGACCCCGGTCGAATTCGTGAAATACGGGCTCGCCAGGGACAGTGGCGGCGCGGGCCGCTGGCGCGGCGGGCTGGCGACAGAGATGGCCTTCCGCGTCTTTGCTCCTGATTCCAGGATCACGGCCCGCAACCGCGACCGCAGCTTCTTCCGTCCCTGGGGCCTGCTGGGCGGCAAGGCAGCCGGCCTGTCGGACATGATCGTCAATCCAGGGACCGAGCACGAGCGGCGGCTGGGCAACATTGACACCACTGTGCTGCAGCCCGGCGATGTGCTTGAGATCCGCTCCGCGGGAGGCGGCGGACGCGGCGATCCACGTCAACGTGAACCCTGGCGGGTCGCACAGGATGTGCGGCGCGGCTACGTCTCGGCGACAGCTGCCGAGCACGACTATGGCGTCGTCATGCACGGCGGCGAGATCGACGAGCAGGCAACGGGGCAACTGCGTGCGCGGCAGGAGCCGGCCGCCGGCCACTTCCATTTCGGTCCGGAGCGCGACGGTTATGAAGCGCAGTGGACTCCGTTGGCTTACGACCGGCTCACCACGATACTGAGGGACTTGCCGATCCATTGGCGGTTCTTCGCCAAGACGGAGATCTTCCGCCGCATGAAGGGGCGCTGGGGACCGGAGGGCGTCCAGGCGGCGTTCGATGCGGTCTGCGAACGGTTCCCCGAACTGCCTCGTCCTGGCACGGTGCGAGAGGCGGCGGAATGATCACCGCCGGCCGCATCGTCAGGCTGGCCGAGTTCAACCGGGCAGAGGTGCATTTCTATCTCGACGGGCAGAGGTGCGGAGCGCTTGCGGGCGACACCGTGCTGACCGCCATGCTGGCGTCAGGGCACGCGTTGCGAAAGTCCGAGTTCGGAGCCGAGCCGCGCGCTGGCTTTTGCCTGATGGGAGCCTGCCAGGATTGCTGGGTCTGGCAGGACGAGGGACCGCGCCTGCGGGCGTGCTCGACACTTCTCAGCGAAGGCATGCGGTTGCGCACGATGCCATCGGAGAGCTGGCTGTGAGCGAGACCCCGCCGCCTCGGATCGTGATCGTCGGCGCCGGCCCCGCCGGCATAAGGGCCGCGGCAACGCTGGTCGAGGCCGGACTCCACCCGGTGGTGATCGACGAAGCGCAGCGTGCAGGAGGACAGATCTATCGGCGCCCGCCAGACGGGTTCACCCGCACGCCGGAGCAGCTCTACGGGTCGGAGGCGGCGAAGGCCTGCGCACTGCATGCGCTCTTCGACCGGCTGTCCGCAGAGGGGCGGCTTACCCATTGCGCGGGAAGCTCGGTCATCGCCGTGCAAGAGGGGCGGCTGCACGTGCTGGGTGAGGGGGGCGTGCCGGTGCTCTTCCATGACCGCCTGATCCTTGCGACCGGTGCATCCGACCGTGTCGCTCCGGTCCCGGGCTGGCAGAGCGCCGGAGTCTACAGCCTCGGTGCGGCACAGATCGCGCTCAAGGCGCAGGGCGTGGCGCTGGGGCAGCGGATCGTCCTGATCGGATCGGGGCCTTTGCTGACGTTGATCGGCGCCCAGCTTGTCAAGGCTGGAGCCGATGTGGCGGCGGTGTTGGATACATCTTCTTGGCGCCAGCAAATGCGCGGATTCTCTGGACTTGCGGCCCGGCCGTTGGTCGCGCTGCGTGGCCTGGCTCTGCGAGCGAAGCTGGGCCGCCGCTATCATGCGGGCGTGACGTTGGAGCGCATCGAGGCCGACGGGCAAGGTGTCGTGGCCTTGCGCTGGCGTGATGCCGGCGGTCGGCAGCAGCATACGCCTTGCGACATGATCGGCATGGGCTGGCACCTGCGGGCGGAGACGCATCTGTCCGACCTGGCGGGATGCGCCTTCACCTATGACGAGCGGTGGCGGCAATGGCTGCCGAAGACCGACCAGATGGGGCGGGCTGGCAACGGCGTTTATCTGGCTGGCGATGGGGCTCGTCTTCTGGGAGCGGACGGGGCGGAGATCGCCGGGCGTCTGGCTGCAGCGGCGTGCCTTGCCGATCTTGGATTTCCAGCGCCCTCCAGCGCGGCCGATCTGCGGGAGCTTGCACGGCTCGAGCGCTTTGCCTGCGGCTTGGCTTCCGCCTTTCCCTGGCCAGCGGTGATGGCGCGGGCGCTCCCCGACGATGCGGTCGTCTGCCGCTGCGAGAATGTGACCGCCCGAGATGTGCGCGAAAATGTTGATTTTGGCGGCGGCGAAGCAAACAGGGTGAAATCGCTGTCGCGCGTCAGCATGGGCCGATGCCAGGGACGCTATTGCCAGTTGGCCGCCGTCGAACTCGTCGCGGCACGAGCCGGCTGCGCGCCAGATGCAGTTGGCCGGTTTCGCGCGCAGGCCCCTGTCCGACCAACGCCTGTCGGCGCGTTTCTCCGGGAGCACTGATGCGATTGCCAATGCCTGGCCCGGATGTCAGCATGGATCACATCCTAGAAGTCGGCGACTTTGCCCCAGACCGAACCGTCGAAGCGGCGCGGATCATAGGATGTCGCATCGACGACCGGTTCCGACCCGGTCATCAGATCGGCGACGAGATGCCCGGCGCCGGGTCCGATGCCGAAGCCGTGTCCCGAAAATCCGGCAGCCAGGAAGAAACCCGGCACAGTATCGATCTCGCCGATGGCAGGCACGCCGTCCGGCGTGCTGTCGATGTAGCCGGCCCAGGCCGCATTGATCCTGGTCTGGCGCAGTGCCGGCAGCAGATCGAGCGCCCGGGCGTGGGTCAGGCGGATGGTCGCCTGGTCCGGGGTCGGATCGAGGATGCGCATCCGCTCCATTGGCGTCGGCTGGTCGAGCCGCCAGTGCCGGAGCGTTTCGTGGCCCGAGCGCACACCCTGCAGACCGCCGGGCGCGAGGCTTCGCCGCCGCTTCAGGAACATGGGCAGGAACTGCGACGAGAAGCGCAGCTGCTGCGGCGTGACGTCCACGCGGCCGCGTCCGCTTATGGCGAGCGTGTAGCCGCCGTCGCCGCGACGCGTGGCCGAAATCTTTGCGGTATGCAGCGCATCCGGCAGGCCCTCAGCGCCGGGCGAGACGGACAGGATGGAGGATCGGACCGACGCCTGCGGAAAGCGGAAGCCGAACTGATGGCAGAAGGAGGACGCCCACGCGCCGCCGGCCAGGACCGCCAGCTTGGTCCGGATCGTTCCGTTTTCGGTGACCACGCCGCTCAGGCGCCCGCCCTCGGTCTCGATACCGCGCGCGGCGCAATTCTGGTGCACGGAGCTCCCGAGCTTGAGGATAGCGCGGGCGACCGCGGGCGCGGCCCGCGACGGATCGGCGGTGCCGTCGGTCGGCGAGAAGACGCCGCCTGTCCAGGTCCGGCCGGTGCCGAGGCCCCGCGCTGTGGCCTCGGCACTGTCGAGCATGTGCGTGGTAACTCCAGCGGTTTTGGCGAAATCACGCCAACGCGCCCATCCGGCGAGTTCCGCCTCGTCATTGCTGAGATAGAGCAGGCCGCAGCGCCGGAAGCCGGTGTCTTCACCGGTCTCTGCCGCAAAGCTGTCCCACAGGTCCAAGCTTCTTGTTGCCATCGGCAACTCGCGGGCGTCGCGGTTCTGCTGGCGGCACCATCCCCAGTTTCTGCTGGACTGCTCGGCGCCGATTCGCCCCTTTTCGACAAGCGCGACCTTCAGACCGCGCTGGGCCAAGTAATAAGCCGTAAAGACACCGACGATGCCGGCGCCGATCACCACCGCGTCCGCGGACTGCGGCAGTTGCTCAGTCGTTTCGATTTGCTGCAGCGGCGCGCGCATGGTTCTCCCTGCCGTGAAGCGCCAATCTAGCGTGTTGCGCAGGCAGCCGCTGCTGCACTTGTAGCCGTTGCAGAATTTTATTCCGGCAGTCGCGTTAGAATCGGGAGTCCCTGCGTTTCAAGCGGCGTCCACTCGGATGGACAGCCCAGCGGGCTGTGATAGTGTCGACCGTCATCAGCAGGGCAGCATTTTGTGCTGCGGCACGGTTCGTCGGAGGCCACCCGTGAAACTCGATCGGATCGATATCAAGATTCTTCACGAACTGCAGAAGAACGGCCGCATCACGAACGTGGAATTGGCCGAACTGGTGCATCTGTCGCCGAGCCCATGCCTGATGCGGGTCAAAAGACTGCAATCGGAGGGCTATATCGGAGGCTATTCCGCGCAGGTCAATATCGGCAAGCTCGGCCAGACACTGACAGTCTTCACCGAGATCACGTTGAAGAACCACCGCCAAGTGGACTTCGCACGTTTTCTCGCCGTCGTGGACAAGATCGAGCAGGTCATCGAATGTCATCTTGTGTCGGGTGGCTACGACTATTTGATGAAGTTCGTGACCTCCGGCATCGCTGAATACCAGACGATCATGGAGCGGCTGACCGACATGGATATCGGCATCGACAAGTATTTCAGCTTCGTTGTGCTGAAGTCTCCCATCGTCAAGGCGCACATGCCGCTGCCTAGCCTGTTTCCGAGGTAGTCAACGACGAGCGCGCTGCGCTTGTCGCCCGCTACAAGGTGTCCGGCCGCAATATCGGGTGCAGCGCTTTCAATTCGGCTTGCATCTCGGCGATCATCCACGCGCAGATGTCGGAGACGATAGGCCGTACCGGCCTTGAGCGCGGTGCAATCAGCTGATGGATCCGGCCCGTCTTGATCTGTCTGTCCGAGGCCGGGACAAGGGTTCCCTGAAGCAACGCCCTTGAAACGTTGCTGAGCCAGCCGAGCGCTACGCCTTCCCCGTTCATGGCGGCTTGAAGCACGACCGCGTAGTCCGAGAATTCGAGCCACTTTGCCCTGCTGGTCTTGCGGTCCGCCACACTGCCCCATGCGTCCAGCCACTGCTCCTTGGCGTCGGTCAGGTGAAGCAGCGCATGACCTTCCCCGGTTCCGGCATGGATCAACCGACCGTGGGCCGACAAATAGGATGGGCTGCATACCGGAACGATGACTTCCGGCGAGAATGCCCAGTGGTGATAGTGGGTGTCGTCATCGGCCAGGATTCTCGTGGCAAGGTCGACATTCTCGGCTGGTCCTCGCAAAACGCCCGCGATCAGTTCGAACCTCAGGTCGACGTCAGGAAATCTCGTGTTGAATGCCCCTAACCTGGGAACGAACCAATAGGTTGCCAGAGAACTCGAAAGTGAAAGGGTCACCACCGGCTTTGCAGCGCTGTTCTGCTTCATCCTCCGGATCACCTCAGCGATGCCGTCAAATCCCTCCCGCACAGCCGAATGGAGGGCACGTCCTTCTGCAGTCGGGGCCAATCCCGTTGGACCCCGCGTGAAAAGAGGCACACCGAAATCGGTCTCGAGCTGCGCAATGCTGCGGCTGATCGACGGTTGCGTGACGTTGAACTCGCGAGCGGCGGCCGTGAAGCTGCCCAGCCGGACAGCAGCCTCGAAAACGAGAAGTCCGCGCGCGGAAGGAACGAGTTTTGCAAATCCAGCCATACGCCCAGCGTATAACCACCCCAACAATTTTCAAGCTTTCCGCAATCCTGGAAATGGCGAACTATAACCCTTATGAATGGGGCGGAGCAGAACGTGAAGGTAGCGGGATCTCAAGCAGGCAGCACATCCAGCGATCCACTGCTTCAGCCGTTTCGGCTCAAGGGTCTGACGCTCCGCAACCGCGTCGTCAGCACCAGTCATGCCTCGATGCTGGACGATGGCGGCCTGCCGCTGGAGCGCTACCAGCGCTACCATGAGGAGAAAGCGCATGGCGGCCTTGCGATGACCATGGCGGGCGGCTCGGCCATGACCTCGCCCGACTCCAGTTGGGGCGGCGGTCAGCTGGACCTTTCGAGCGATCGCGTCGTGCCTCATCTCCAGTCGCTGTCGCAGCGCATCCACCGCCACGGCGCCGTCGTCATGTGCCAGGTTTCGCATCTTGGCCGGCGCGCCACCGCCTATGCCGGGAACTGGCTGCCGCCCGTAGCGCCGTCACGCGTTCGCGAGACGCGAAACCGGAATTTTCCGAAGGAGATGGACGCAGCCGACATCGACAGGATCGTCAGGGACTACGCCAGTGCGGCAAGGCGCTGCGTGGACGGCGGTCTGGACGGCGTCGAAACCGTCACCGCCGGCCATCTGATCGGGCAATTCCTCTCGCGCAGAACCAACAGACGCACGGATGGCTTCGGAGGTTCACTCGAAAACCGCGCGCGCTTCGGCCTGATGGTTCACGAGGCGATCCGCCGCGCGGTGGGCGACGATTTCGCTGTCGGCATCCGGTTCGTGATCGACGAGGCGGTCGAGGACGGGTCGGATTTCGAGGAATGCCTGGCCTTCGCCAGGCTGTTCGAGCGGGCAGGCCATATCGATTTCTTCAACTGCATATTCGGCCGCATGGACACCGATTTGTCCCTGGCCGAGCAGAATATGCCCGGCATGTTTACCAAGAGCGCGCCGTTTCTGCCTCTGGTCGGGCAGTTCAAACGGGAAACAAGGTTGCCCGTCATCCACGCGGCGGCCATCAGGGATGTGGCCACGGCCCGCCACGCGATCCGCGAAAACCTTGTCGATCTGGTCGGCATGACCCGGGCGCATATTGCCGACCCCCATATCGTCAACAAGGTGATGCGCGGCGAAGAAGAACGCATTCGCCCGTGTGTCGGCGCATCCTACTGCCTGTACAAGAAGGTGCAGTGCATCCACAACCCGGCCAGCGGCCATGAAACGATCATCAGCCATACCATCCTGCGTGCTGAAACGCTGAAACGTATGGTCGTGGTCGGCGGTGGTCCGGGAGGGATGGAAGCGGCAAGGGTCGCCGCCGAGCGCGGACACAGAGTGAGCCTGCTCGAAGCCGGCGCGCGACTTGGTGGGCAGGTACTCGTCGCGGCCGCTGCCGTCGACCGCAAAGATCTCATCGGCATAGTCGACTGGCGTACCGGTGAGCTCGATCGCCTGGGCGTCGAAGTCCGCCTCAACACCTATGCGGACGCAGCGATCGTCCTCGCCGAGAGACCGGACACGGTCATCATCGCCACCGGCGGCATTCCGGACATGGAATGGCTGGAGGGCGCCCAACATTGCGACAGCGTCTGGGACGTCTTGACCGGGGTCGTGCCGGCGAAGGACGACGTGCTCATCTACGATGAGACCGGACGCCAGGCGGCAGTTTCCTGCGCCCTGCATCTTGCCCGTCCGGGGCGCGTGGTCAGCCTGGCCATGGCGGACGACACGCTGGCGATCGAGACGCCCTATCCGGACAGGGTGAGTTTTCGCAAACGCGCCTCGGAACGCGGCATCCGCATCGTCAGCGATGTGCGCCTGGTCAAAGCAGCGCGCCAGGGCAACGGCATCGCCGCCACGTTCCGGCATGAGCTCACCGGTGCGGAGATGGAAATGACCGCCGCCCAACTCATTGTCGAGCGCGGCACCGTGCCAATGGAGGATACCTACCAGGAATTGCGCGCGAGCTCCGTCAACAACGGAGTCACCGACATAGCGCTGATGATGGGAACGGAAACGGACGGGGACAATGGTTCCCAAGCTGCCGGATCGTTCGTCCTGCACCGCATAGGAGACGCGGTCGCCAGCAGGGACATCTACTCGTCGATCTATGAGGCCTACCGGCTCTGCTCGCAATTGTAGACAAGGCCCATGAAACTCGATCGGATCGACATCAAGATTCTGTACGAGCTGCAGAAGAACGGCCGCATCACAAATGTGGAGCTGGCGGAACTGGTCAGTCTCTCCCCCAGCCCATGCCTGATGCGGGTAAAGAAGCTGCAGGCTGAAGGCTATATCGTGCGGTATTCGGCGCAGATCGACATCGCAAAGCTGGGACGGACGCTCACCGTCTTCACGGAAGTCACGCTAAAGAATCATCGTCAGATCGACTTCGCGCGTTTCCTTGCCGCCGTCGATAAGGTTGACGCGGCCGTCGAATGCCATCGCGTTTCCGCCCGTTACGACTATCTCTTGAAATTCGTCACGGGTGGGATTGCCGAATATCAGGCGACCGTGGAGCGGCTCACCGACATGGATATCGGCATCGACAAGTGTTTTAGCTTCGTGGTGCTGAAGTCTCCCATTGTCAAAGCACACATGCCGCTGCCCAGCCTGTTTCCCTTGTAATCAGCGATGGCCGTACTGGCTTACCAGTTCGGGGTCGCGGACGAGGCCATCGAGCCACGTCGGATCGAGCTTGGGCACGGAGGAGAACAGAAGCTTCGAATAGGGGTGGGTGGGCGCTTTCAGTCCGTCGGGCGTGATCTGCTCCACCCGCTCGCCATTGTACATGACCATGATTTCGTCGCAGATCGCTTCGACGACGGAGAGGTCGTGGCTGATAAAAATGTAGGAAAGGCCCAGCTCGCTCTGCAGCTCCTTGAGCAGTTCGATCACGGCGGCCGCCACCACCGTGTCGAGCGCCGAGGTGATTTCGTCGCAGATGATGAGCTTGGGTCCGGCCGCCAAGGCGCGCGCGAAGTTCACGCGCTGCTTCTGGCCGCCCGAGAGCTCCGACGGGCGACGGTAGCGCAGCGTCCTTGGCAGGCGAACCATGTCGAGCAGTTCGTCGACGCGCTTCGAGCGCGCCTGCCGGTCGAGCCCGTGATAGAAGGCCAGCGGCCGGGAGATGATGTCCTCCACCGGCTTGGCCGGATTGAGCGCGGTATCGGCATACTGGAACACGATCTGCATCTCGCGCAGTTGGTCCTGGCTGCGTTTGCCTGCGGCGCGCTCCAGTTGCTTGCCCTCGAAGACGATGTCGCCGGCCGCCGCCGGATGGATGCCGGCGATGACGCGCGCCAGCGTCGATTTTCCGCAGCCGGATTCGCCGATGACGCCAAGATTGCGCCCCTGCTCGACGACCAGGCTGACGGAATCGACAGCGCGTATGACCGGCAGTCCATCATCCCGCACCGCGCCATAGCCGGCCGTCACATTGTCGACGCGCAGCAACGGCTTCGCGCCGGCATCCGCGTCCGCATGTGCTTGCCGCGGTTTCGGCTCGAAGGCAGCCAGCAGTTCGCGCGTATAGGGGTGCCGGGGGGCCGAAAGAATCTGGGCCGTGGTGCCGGTCTCCTGCACTTCGCCGCCCTTCAGCACCACGATGTGGTCGGCGATCTGGGCGACGACAGCAAGGTCGTGGGAAACATAGACACCCGCTATTCCGCCAGCCCGCATGACCGACTTGAATGCCTTCAGCACGTCGATCTGCGTCGTCACGTCGAGTGCCGTCGTCGGCTCGTCGAAGATCATCAGCTTGGGATCGCCGATCAGCGCCATCGCCGCCGACAGCCGCTGCAACTGCCCTCCTGAAACCTGGTGCGGATAACGGGCGCCAAGCCCTTCCGGGTCCGGCAGCGACAACGCCCGGAACAGCTCGACCGCGCGCTTTCGTGCCTGCTCGGGCGCCATCAGCCCGTGGATGCGCGTAACCTCGATCACCTGCTCCATGATGGTGGACGAGGGGTTGAAGGAGGCGGCGGCACTTTGCGGAACATAGGCGATATCGGTGCCGCGCAACCTGGCGCGCTGCTTTTCGGTAAGTGCGGCCATGTTCTTGCCGTTTACATTGATCTCGCCGTCGGTAATCCGGCAGCCAGGTCGCGCATGGCCCATCAGCGAGAGCGCGATCGTCGTCTTGCCGGAGCCGCTCTCGCCGATCAGGGCGACGATCTCGCCGTCGGCGATGTCGAGGCTGACGCCCTTGATGATTTCGACAACACGACCGGCATCGGTCGTCGCCTCGATTCGCAGATTCCTGACCTCGACGAGATTGGTCATGCGTCCCTGTCCCTGATCTTCTGCGGAAGGTTGTCGATCAGCAGGTTGACGCTGATGGTGAGGCTGGCGATCGCCAGCGAGGGAACGATGACGGCGGGAGCCGCGAAGGGCAGGCCGCCTATGTTCTCGCGCACCAGCGCGCCCCAGTCGGCGAGCGGCGGTTGCAGGCCGAGCCCGAGGAAGGACAGGCCGGACAGCAAGAGCACGATGAAGACGAAGCGCAGGCCGAGGTCGGCCAGCACCGGGCGCATGATATTGGGCAGGATCTCTGACCCGATGAGATAGGCGGTGCTTTCGCCGCGGACGCGAGCGACGGTCATAAAGTCCATGGTGTTGATGTTGACGGCGAGCGCCCGCGCGAAGCGGTAGGCGCCCGGTATGTAGATGACGGCGAGCGTCAGGATCAGCGCCGGGATCGACGAGCCGACCGCGGCTACCACCACAAGGCCGAACAGCTTGCTTGGAATGGAGTTCATGGCGTCGAGGAAGCGGCTGAGGCAGGTGTCGAGCCAGCCGCCGGTGACGGCCGCGATCATCCCCAGCACGACGCCAGAAAAGCAGGCGATACAGACGGCGGCGAGCGATATGCCGACGGTGTAGCGCGCACCCATCAGTACCCGCGAGAGCATGTCTCGCCCCAAATAGTCCGAGCCGAGCCATAGGCCGTGACGCATCGGGCCGAAATAATCGTCGTCGACAATGTCGCCGATCGAATGGGGAATGATGGCGGGTGCGAAGATGGCGATCAGCGTCCACGCCAGAATGACCAGCGAGGCGACGACGCCCACGAGATTGTAGCTGTGGCCCAGCAAGGACCGTCGGGAAGCTGCCACGCGTGCCATCGTCACCTCAGCCTCGGGTTGGACATGATGGCGATGATGTCGGCGACGGTGATGAGCAGGAGATAGCCGAGGCAGAAGATCATTGCGCAGCTCTGGATCAGCGGCAGGTCGCGGGTCGCGACCGCATCGACCATCAGCTTGGCGATGCCGGGATAATTGAAGATCGTCTCCACGATGATGACGCCGCCGACCAGATAGGACAGCGACAGCGCAACCGCGTTGACGATCGGCCCGAGCGCATTGGGAAGTGCGTGCTTGAGCACCATGCGGCCGCGTGAGGCGCCTTTGAGCAGCGCCATCTCGACATAAGGCGTGGACAGCGTTTCGATCACCGCGGCGCGGGTCATGCGGATCATCTGAGCCGAGATGACGAAGGACAGCGTGATCACCGGCATTGCATAGATGCGCACGAGGTCGGTCAGCGTATGCGCCTCATTGACCGAGGACAGCGCCGGCAGCCATTTGAGATAAACGGCGAAAAGCAAAACCGCGAGGGTCGCGACCATGAATTCCGGTACCGAGATGACGCCGATCGCAAGAATGGTGACGGTGCGGTCATAGAGCGAACCGCGCAACATGGCGGCGGTGATGCCGAGCGTCAGCGCTAGGGGCACCGAGAGCAGCGTGGTGATGCCGGCGAGCTCCATGGTGTTGATGAAGCGCCCGCCGATCAGCGCCGCAACCGGCATCTCGTTGGCATAGGAAGTGCCGAGATCGCCGTGGAGCAGGCCGAGAAGCCAGCGCAGGAAGCGCAGGATTGCCGGATCATTGAGATGCATGGCCTCGCGCAGGCCGGCGACGGCTTCGGGTGTAGCCGCCTGGCCGAGCAGAATCGACGCGGTGTCGCCAGGCAGCATGCTGGTGGCGAAAAACACGGCGAACAGGACGATCAGAAGTGTAACAACCGCGATTGCCAGCCGCTTCAGCACGAGGTTTAGAACCCCAGACGTCATGGAAGAGCTCCTGCGGTTGCGTTCGGCCAAGCCATGTTGTGCAATAGGTGCCAGGGACCGGCTGTCCGGTCCCTGGCAGGCGCCTCTCAGGCTTCGAGCCAGAGATATTCCGCCATTGCGTAGCCCATCATGCCACCGAGTGGGTTCGCCTCCAAACCCTTCACCTTGCTGGAGAGAGCATCCACGTTGGAAATGTAGGCCGGGATGATGGTGCCGGCCTGCTCGGAGACCATGGTCTGCATCTGGCCGTAGATTTCCTTGCGCTTGGCCTGGTCCAGCGAGCCGCGCGCCTCGACGAGCAGCTTGTCGAACTTCTCGGACTTGTACTGGCTTTCGTTCCAGGGCGCGTTGGAGGCGTAGAGGAGCGAGAACAGGATGTCGGGCGTCGGGCGCGGATTGATGTTGCCGAAATGGATCGGCGCCTTGAGCCAGTAATTGTCCCAATACCCGTCGGACGGGACGCGTTGGACATCGAGCTTCATGCCGATATCAGCACCGGCGGCCTGGATGATCACCGCCATGTCGATCGACGACGTCGCGGCATCGGAGGCGACCACGGGGATGGACTGGCCGAGCAGGCCCGACTTCTGGAAGTGGAACTTGGCCTTGTCCGGGTCGAAGGCCTTCGGCTTGAGGTCGGCATTGTGGAAGATGTTCGCCGGCGAGACAGGCTGGTCGTTGCCGATTTCGCCGAGGCCGCGCAATGCCGATTTGACGATCTGCTCGCGGTTGACGAGGTATTTCATGCCGGCGACGAAGTCGGCCTTATTGCCCGGATCCATGTCGAGCCGGATGTTGAGGTCTGTATAGTTGCCCGAGGTGGTTTTCGACAGTTCGAAGCCCTGCTGGCCGCCGATGAGCTTCATCGCGCGCGGATTGATCGAGGCGGCGAAGTTGACGTCACCGGAAAGCAGGGCGTTGACGCGAGCGCTGTCGTCGCTGATGGCGATGAACTCGAACGAATCCAGGTAGGGCTTGCCGGATTTCCAGTAGTTCTTGTTCTTGGAGACGACCGACCGCACGCCCGGTTCGAACGTTTGCAGCACGAAGGCGCCGGTGCCGTTGCCCTTTGAGAAGTCGGTGGTGCCATCCGCCACGATCATGAAGTGATGCAATGCCAGGATGGTCGGAAGGTCGGCATTCGGATCGGCGAGGGTGATTTCGACGGTCGATTTGTCGACCGCCTTGAAGCCGGTCATCTGCGCGGCGATCTTGGCAACCTTGGAGCCGACCGCCTTGTCGAGATGGCGCTTCAGCGAGAAGATGACGTCTTCGGCGGTGAGGTCCTTGCCGTCGTGGAAGGTGACGCCCTTGCGCAGCTTCACGGTCCAGGTCTTGGCGTCCTTGCTGTCGAAACTTTCGGCCAACTCCATCTGCGTCTTGCCATCCTTGTCGAGGAAGGTCAGGCGGTTGTAGAGCGAGCAGCAGCGGACATAGTCGGTCGACAGCGACGCCTTTGCCGGGTCGAGCGTGTCGGCGGTGGAGGACGACCAGCCGGCTGCCTTGAAACTGCCGCCGGAAACCGGCGTGGCGGCGACGGCATTGGTGGCACGGCCAAGCACCACGCTGCCCGCGGCAATCGCGGCGCCGCCGGCCAGCAGCATCTTGAGGAGTTCGCGGCGGCTCGCGCCCCGCCGAATGGCATTCTCGACCATGGCATCGTCTGCGCTGGTCCAGTTCGTTATCTTGTCGGTCATATCATTCCCCTTTCTGTTTGTTTTTCCGGGATGCTCGTCTTGCTGCGGCTTTCCGGGCTTGGGCTCAGGTTCGTTCCTTCAGGCTTTCCCGCACGGCGGCGGCAAGGGCCGCCATTGACGTGAAGTGGTAGTCAGGCGCGGTGAAACGCTCGGGCTCGATCGTGCCGCCGTAACCCTTCTGGGCATGCCGGCGCTCGATCCAGCAATTGGTCATGCCAAGCGCCCGGGATATGCCGATGTCGTGGTACTGGCTTTGCGCCACGTGGAGGATGTCGTCCTTGCTGTCGTCCCTTGAGGCCACGAAATCGAAAACCTTCTGAAAGAAGGCCGGGTCCGGTTTTTCCGTACCTGTATCATCGGCCGTGAAGGTGGCGAAAAAGGGCGAACCGAGTTGCTTCTCGAAATGATCGAGCGCCCAGCGCCGGGCATTGGTCATGGCGATCAATCTGTGCGACTTCGCAAGGTCCGCCAATGCCGCCGCGCTATCAGCAAAGCCTTGCCAGGCACGGGCGGAGTCCCGCAGGCGCACACCGTATTTCTCCTCGGGAGGGAGGCCGAGACGCGGCGCGATGACCGTGTAGACACGCACGAGATCGTCGGGAAACAGGCTCGCATCGGGCATGTAGCGGGCCTGCCGATAAAGGGCCAGCGCCTCCTCGCCATCGACCGAAACGCCGGCCTCGGCGGCAATTTGCGCCAGGCAGGTCGTGATCCCGCCTTCGAAGTCGATCAGCGTGCCGACGACATCGAAGGTCATGTATTTGAACTCGCTAAAGCCCCTGGCCAAGACTGGGTCTCCTCTGCATGCGGCCGAATTGCACGTGTTGGACAGAACAAAATTCCGTGCTGTCCGGGGCGTCTGTCTCTTTTGAAGGCCTGGAAATCCGGGCTTTCTGGCCTTGTCTTCTCAGCAGTCTGGCACTTCCCCCGCGCTGGATTCGCCGAAAAGGCGTGAGGAGGCGGCACAAAATTGCGAAATGATCTGCCCCGGCGCTATTTCGAAACACAGGGTATTCGTCTGCCGTCATGCCAGGGCCTGGCGGACATCGGGATCGTCCAGCGTCTGGTCGAGCGTCCGGCGCGTGCGCTCGATGATCGCGTCGATGTCGGCGTCGGTGCAGCAGAGCGGCGGTGCATAGCCGATAACCCCATGCGCAAAGGCACGGATGATGAGGCCATTGTCCCACGCCCTGTCGAAGACGCGCCGCGCCGGCATGGCCGACGCCGGAAGCGGCGTCTTCTTCTTCTTGTCGACCACCAGTTCGATCGCGGCAAGCATGCCGCGGCCGCGCACGTCGCCGACGAGGGGGTGGCCGCTCAGGCTTGCCAGTCCTGCCATCAGGCGGGCGCCGGCGTTGATGCCATTCTCCAGAAGGCCGTCTTCGTAGAGCTTCAGCACCTCGAGCGCGACGGCGGCGCTGACGGGATGGGCGGAATAAGTGTAGCCGTGACCGACGGCCGAGGCGCCCGCGCCATCGGCGATGACGTCGTAGACATGATCGGCCATGAAGACGGCGCCCATGGGAACATAGCCCGAGGTCAGACCCTTCGCCGTCGTCATGAAATCGGGAACGATGTCCTCATCGGTGCAGGCGAACAAGGGCCCCGTGCGGCCGAAACCGGTGATCACCTCATCGGCGATGAACAGGATGCCGTACTCCCGGCAGAGTTCGCGTATCGCCTTGATCCAGCCTTTCGGTGGAACGATGACGCCACCCGAGCCCTGGATCGGCTCGGCATAGAAGGCGGCGACCCGCTCCGGCCCGATCTCCTCGATCTTGGCCTTCAGCGTGGCGAGCGATGCGGCGATGATCGCTTTGCCGTCCTCGCCGACCGGGTTGCGGTATGGATAGGGGGAGGGGATCTTGTGCTGCCATTCAAAGGGAATGCCGAAACCGGCGTGAAAGGCGGGCAGGGCGGTCAGGCCCGCGCCAACCACCGACGAGCCGTGATAACCCTGCTCGATGGAAATGAACTGATCGCGTTTTGGCTCGGCCCTGGCATTCCAGTAGTAGCGGACGAACCGGATCGTGCTGTCGACCGCGTCCGATCCACCAAGAGTAAAATAGACGTGGTTCAGATCCCCGGGCGCGCGCTCGGCCAGTTCCGAGGCGAGGCGGATCGCCGGCTCAGAGCCGAGGCCGAAATAGGCGGTGGCGTAGGGAAGCTCTCGCATCTGCCGGGCCGCCGCCTCGACGATGCTGTCATGGCCGTAGCCGGCATTGACACACCACAGCCCCGCGAAACCGTCGAGAAGTTGCCGGCCGGACGCATCGGTCACGGTCGCGCCCTTCGCCGATTTCAACACGCGCACGCCGTGCGCCTCATGACCACGGTATGAAGAGACTGGGTGGATGAGATGGGCGCGATCGAGTTCGATCAGGGAATTGGCGAGCATTGTTGTTCTCCGACTATCCTAGCGCCTGGTTGGCGAGGGCGTAAACTTTTGGCCTGGCCTGTTTCGCGACCGTCTTGGGCGGACGGTCCATGGCTACGCCGCCGCCGACATGGGTAAGACCGATTTCCTCGAGCCAGCCGGCGATGCCGGTTCCGCTGCCGGTATCCACGCGCAGGAAGGCACCGGCGCGCGCGGCGGCGAAGAAGCCGATCAGGGCCTTTGCCTCGTCGATACTTCCCGCGATGACTGGACCAATCACCTCGCCGCGTCCGAACGGCCGGATCGCGGCATAGGCCCCGATGGCGCCGTCGCGGCGGATGACGGCGAATTGGCCGCGCTCGGCCAGCGCATCGATTAGAGCTCCACGGTCGGCACCATAGGCGTCGCGGTCCAGCGCCTTGATTTCCCGGAGATCGGCGGCGTCCGCAGCTTCCACGCCGCCCTGCGCACCAAGCTTGGCAACGCTACCTTGATGTTGCCGGATCGTACCGGACGGCACAAAGCCGAGCTTTTCATAAAGAGGCATGCCGTCCGCTGTGGCGACGAGCCGCAGCGGACGGTCACCGGCAAGGGCGAAGGCCCGATCCATGAGCCGGCGCCCAAGCCCCTTGCCGCGCACAGTCCTGTCGACGATCACCATGTTGATCATGGCGCAATCTGCGCCGTAGGGCGTTACCAGGATAGTTCCGGTGACGCGGCCCTGATCGTCGAGCGCAACCGCGCCGTCCGAGAGCTGCAGCGCCATCTGCCAGTCCTGCGGGCGATGTGGCCAATTCTCCTGGCGAGAAAGCACTACGGCTCCCTCGATATGGTCGGGCCCGAAGGCCCGGAGTTCGATGTCGCCCTGCGGCATAAGGCATCCTTCCGTCTGACGACAAGTTTCGACCATCGGCGCGCTGCAGATCATCTGAAGGCTTTGGCTTCGACAGTATCTTTCGCCGTAGCGTAAGCGGTGCGCCGCATCTTGTGCTGGCGTCATCCACGGCGGGGCGCGTCACGCCGTGCGCGGCGCCGCAATCGGCACGCCAGATGCCACAGCGTGCCAAACCGGATGGCGGATACGGAACTTTCTGCTTTCGGAAGGCCTATTTCGGTCAGGTGGGTCGCCGCCTGCCGCTCTATGATGAAATACATCCCAGCGCGGATGTGCTTCCACCGGAGATCAACGGACATGGCTTCCTTCAGGCCCAAATACATCACCTTCGACTGCTACGGCACGTTGACCTTTTTCCAGATGGCGGAAGCGGCGCGCGATCTCTACGGCAGCCGGCTCGCCGAGCCGCGCATGCAGGAGTTCATCAAGAATTTCGCGGCGTACCGGCTGGATGAGATTCTGGGCGACTGGAAACCTTATGCCGACGTCGTCCACAATGCGCTCGAGCGCGCTTGCAAGCGCAACGGCGTCGCCTTCAGCCCGGACGACGCCAGGATGGTCTATGAGCGCGTGCCGACATGGGGACCTCACGCCGATGTCCCCGCGGGCTTGGCGAAGGTCGCCAAGGAAATTCCGCTGGTCATCCTGTCCAACGCGATGAACGCGCAGATCATGTCCAATGTCGAAAAGCTCGGCGCGCCCTTCCATGCTGTCTATACGGCCGAGCAGGCGCAGGCCTATAAGCCCCGCTTCAAAGCCTTCGAGTACATGCTCGACATGTTGGGCTGCGGCCCGGACGATATCCTTCACTGCTCGTCCTCGTTCCGCTACGACCTGATGTCGGCGCACGATCTCGGCATCAAGAACAAGGTCTGGGTCAACCGCGGCCACGAACCAGCCAACCCCTATTATGGCTATGTCGAGATACCGGATATTTCAGGCCTTCCAGGCGTGGTCGGTCTCTAAAACAGGCGGATTGCCGATGAAGCTGGTCTCCTACTGGCACGACACTGCCCCCGTCTTTGCCGGCGCGGCGCAAGGCCCGGTCGAGGGTCACTACGATGCCGCCATCGTCGGCGGCGGCTTCACCGGACTCGCCGCCGCCCGCCAATTGGCGAAGGCCGGCGCCAAGGTGGTGGTGGTGGAAGCGGAGCGCGTGGGCTGGGGTGCATCCGGGCGCAATGGCGGACATCTAAACAATGGACTTGCCCACAGCTACCTCTCGGCCAAGGCGGAACTCGGAAAGGAACGCGCGATCGCGATCTACCGGGCGCTGGACGAGTCCGTCGACACCATCGAGGCGCTGGTCGCCGAGGAAGGCATTGATTGCAACTTCCGCCGCGCCGGCAAGCTGAAGCTAGCCTCTAAGCCGCAGCATTTTGGTTCGATCGCCCGCAACTTCGAAGCGATCCATTCCGAGGTGGATCCGGATACGGCGCTGCTGTCAGCGGCCGATCTCAAATCGGAGATCGGCTCGCCTTTCCATGGCGCGATGCTGTCGAAGAAGAGCGCCATGATGCATATGGGCCGCTATGTGGCGGGTCTCGCCACGGCAGCCGCGCGCCACGGCGCCGTCATCCACGAGAACGCTGCGGTGACCGATCGCAAGCAGGCCGGCAAGCGGCATGAGTTGACCACGTCGCGGGGTCGCATCAGCGCCGACGCCGTGCTGGTGGCGACCGGTGCCTATACGACGCCGAATTTCGGCTATTTCCGCCGCAGGATCATTTCGGTTGGCAGCTTCATCATCGCCACGCAGCCCTTGAGCGACACCGAGATCGCCGCGACCATGCCGGGCAACCGGACATGCGTGAACTCGATGAACATCGGCAACTACTTCCGGCTTTCGCCCGACAACCGGTTGATCTTCGGCGGCCGCGCACGCTTCTCGGCGACGTCGGACCAGCGCTCCGACGCCAGGAGCGGTCAGATATTGCGGGCAAGCCTGGCGGCCATCTTCCCGCAGCTCGCCAGGGTCGAGATCGACTATTGCTGGGGCGGGCTGGTCGACATGACCAAGGACCGTTTCCCGCGCGCCGGCTACCATGACGGGGTGTGGTACGCGATGGGCTATTCCGGTCATGGCGCGCAGCTTTCCACCCAGCTCGGCATGATCCTGGCCGATGCCATGCTTGGCCGCGAGGACCGCAATCCGCTGAAGGGGCTCGAGTGGCCTGCCATTCCAGGCTATTCAGGCAAGCCGTGGTTCCTGCCGATGGTCGGCCTCTACTACAAGGCGCTCGACCGGATCCAGTGACCACTGATCCGGCGGATGGGGTTTAGCCCAGCCCGCCCATATGGAAGCTTTTCAGCTCGAGATATTCCTCGATGCCGGCCTGCGCGCCTTCGCGGCCGAGCCCGGACTGCTTGACGCCGCCGAAGGGTGCCACCTCCATCGAGACCGAGCCTGTGTTCAAGCCCACCATGCCGAACTCCAACGCCTCGCCGACGCGCCAGGCGCGTTTCAAATTCTCGGTGTAGAAGTAGGAGGCAAGTCCGTAGGGTGTGCCGTTGGCCAGCGCGATCGCTTCCTCTTCCGTCTCGAAGCGGAAAAGCGGCGCGACTGGGCCGAACGTTTCCTCGCCGGCAAGCTGCATGTCCTTTGTGGCGCCCGTCAGCACCAGCGGCGCGACATACTGAGATCCTTTCGGCAGGGCCTGCTTCTCGGTGACGATCGCAGCACCCTTGGCGAGCGCGTCCGCGACGTGGCGGTTGATTTTCTCGACCGCCGCCATGTTGATCATCGGTCCGATGACGACGCCGGGCTGTGTGCCCGGCCCCACCGTCATGGCGTTGACGCGGGCGGAGAGCTTCGCGGCGAAGGTCTCGTAGACCCCGGTCTGGACGAGGATGCGGTTGGCGCAGACGCACGTCTGGCCGCCGTTGCGGAACTTCGAGACCAGCGTGCCCTCGATGGCTAGGTCGAGATCGGCGTCGTCGAAGACGATGAAGGGGGCGTTGCCTCCGAGTTCGAGGCTGAGCCGCTTCACGCTGTCGGCGGCCCCGCGCATCAGCAGCGAGCCGACCCGTGTCGAGCCGGTGAAGGAGATCTTGCGCACCGTCTCATTGGCCATGATTTCGTTGCCGATTTCCGCTGGCATGCCGGTGACGATGTTGATGACGCCGGCAGGGATGCCCGCCCGTTCGGCGAGCAGGCCGAGGGCCAGCGCCGAATAGGGCGTGAACTCGGATGGCTTGATGACCACAGTGCAGCCTGCGGCCAGCGCCGGCGCGACCTTGCGGGTGATCATTGCGTTGGGAAAGTTCCACGGCGTGATGATGCCGCAAACGCCTACCGGTTCCTTCAGCACGATGATGCGGCGGTCTGGCGTCGGCGAGGGGATGGTATGGCCGTTGATGCGGCGCGCTTCTTCCGCGAACCATTTGACGAAGGAGGCTCCGTAGCGGATCTCGCCCTTGGCCTCGTCCAGCGGCTTGCCCTGTTCGGTCGTCAGGATCAGCGCGAGATCGTCCAGATGCGCAAGCATCAGCCCATGCCAGGCCTCTAGCAGGCCGGCGCGCTCGGCGTTGGTCTTCTTCCTCCAATCCACATAGGCGGATGCGGCGGCCTCTATCGCTGCACGGGTCTCCGGACCGGCCATGTCGGGCACTGTGCCGATTGCCGACTGGGTTGCCGGGTCGAGTACATCGACCGTCTTGCAGGAGCCGGCAGCAACCCACTTGCCGCCGATCAGACCGGCTTCGCGAAACAGACTTTTATCGTTCAGGCTTTTCATCGGAAACGACCTTGCAATCAGGTGAGAGCGGCGTTGACGGCGGCCGTGATGGTCTCCGTTCGATCCTTGCCGGGAATGGTGCCAATGCCGCGCGCGGTAGTCGCTTCGATGGCTTTCATAACTCGACCGGCGGCGGCTGTTTCGCCGAGATGTTCGAACATCATCGCGCCGGACCAGATGGTAGCGATCGGGTTGGCGATACCGAGATGCGCGATGTCGGGCGCAGAGCCGTGCACCGGCTCGAACATCGACGGCGCCGAACGGTCAGGATTGATGTTGGCGGAGGCGGCGTAGCCGAGCCCGCCCTGGATCGCCGCGCCGATGTCGGTCAGTATGTCGCCGAACAGGTTCGAGGCGACGACCACATCGAGGGTCTCGGGCGCCATGATCATACGCGCGGCGAGGGCGTCGACGTGATAGCTGGTGACAGTGACATCAGGATAGTCCGCTGCCAGCTTCCGCGTGATCTCGTCCCAGAACACCATGGAATATTTTTGCGCGTTGGACTTGGTGACGGAGGCCAGTCTGCCGCGCCGCGCCCGTGCCTGCTCGAAGCCGAAGCGCAGGATGCGCTCGACGCCGGCGCGGGTGAAGATCGAGGTCTCCACCGCCACCTCGTCCAACGTGCCTTGATGCACGCGCCCACCGGCGCCCGAATATTCGCCTTCGGTGTTCTCGCGGATGCACAATATGTCGAAGCTTTCGGCCCGCAGCGGTCCCGTGACGCCCGGCAGCAGGCGATGCGGTCGGATGTTGGCGTACTGCACGAATGCCTTGCGGATCGGCAGCAGCAGGCCGTGCAGCGAGACCGAATCCGGCACTTGCGCCGGCCAGCCGACGGCGCCGAGAAGAATGGCGTCGAAGCCGCGCACTGTTTGGATGCCGTCTTCCGGCATCATACGGCCGGTATCCCGGTAGAATTTGCAGGACCAGGGAAATTCGGTTCCGGCCAGTGCAAAGCCGGCATGTTTGGCCGCCGTCTGCAGCACGGACCAGGCGGCGGCGGTCACATCGGGGCCGATGCCGTCACCGGGGATCAGGGCGATCGAATAGGACTTCATCGGCATCTCTCTAGAGGCTGATCAGGACGCTCTTGGTCCTGCGATTGGCGAGGTAGGCTTCGCGGCCGAGGTCCTTGCCGATGCCGGAGCGCTTGTAGCCCCCGGTTGGCAGGATATGGTCGCGCGAGCGGCTGTAGCGGTTGACCCAGACGGTGCCGGCTTCGAGCTTACGTGCGAAGCGTACGGTGCGGGACAGGTCTGACGTGAACAGGCCGGAAGCCAGCCCGTAGATCGGATGGCTGGCCAGCGCCAGCGCTTCTTCCTCGGTTTCGAAGGTCTGGACGGTCAGGACCGGGCCGAAGATTTCCTCGACGATCGCGGGATTGGCCTTGTCCACGTCAGCGATCAGCGTCGGCTGGTAGAAATAGCCGGGGCTGTCCATGACGCCGCCGCCGGTCAGGCATTCGCCGCCGGCTTCGACCGCAGCCTGCACGACGCCGTCGACACGCGCCCGCTGCCGTTCCGAAATGATTGGCGAATACTGCGTCGCGTCATCCCAGGTAGGGCCGGGCCGCACCATCTTCATCCGTTGCAGGATCGCGGCCGTCAGCCTGTCGGCCACGCTCTTCTCGGCGATCAGGCGCGTGCCGGCGACGCAAGCTTGGCCGGCGTTGAAGGTGACGCTGCCGGCGATCGCTGCCGCCGCCTTGTCGAGATCGGCATCGGCAAAGACGAGCTGCGGGCTCTTGCCGCCGAGTTCAAGCGTCATTGGCTTGACGCCGGTGCGGGCGATATTCTCCATAATGGCCGACCCGGCGCGGGTCGAGCCGGTGAAGGAGATCTTGGCGATGTCGCGATGGCCGGTCAGTGCCGTGCCGGTCGTTGGACCGTCGCCGAGCACGACGTTTATGAGTCCCGCCGGCAGACCCGCCCTGACGGCGAGTTGAGCCATGTAGACTGCCGAAAAGGGCGTCATCTCGGACGGTTTCAGGACAACCGCGTTGCCAGCGGCCAGTGCCGGACCGAGCTTCCATCCGGCCATCGAGATGGGAAAGTTCCAGGGCGTGATCGCGCCGACCACGCCATAGGGCTCGCTCATGATCATGCCGAGACTGGCATCGTCGGTCGGCACGAGCTCGCTGCCTTCCTTGTCGGCGAACTCGGCGAAGAAGCGGATCTGCTCGGCGGTGATCGCGATATCGCCAGCGACAAGCTGGCCGACGGGTCGGGTCGAGCTCAGTGCCTCTATCCTGGCCAGCGTTGCCGCTTCCGCTTCGATCAGATCGGCCCAGGCCTGGAGTGCCTTGGTGCGCTCACGCGGCCGGACGCCGCTCCAGTTGCTGGCCTTCAGTGCCGCCTTGGCGCTCTCCACTGCACGCTCGACCAAGTCGGGGCCGGCTACGGGGCAGTCAGTATAGGATTTGCCGTCCGATGGGCGACGCATTTCTATCCCGCCCCCGGCCGGAATCAACTCCCCGCCGATGAAATGGCCGACGGGGAGGGGAATTGTATCGGGATCGAAGCTCAGGCTCATCGACAACCACTCTGCGGCACCGGATGGAGCCTAGCGCGTGGCGCCACGCAGCATGCGCTGTTCGGCGTTCCGCCACCGACGAATGTTGCGTGCCAGGGATGAGGGACGGCAAAATCTTTCGCGCGGGGACGTGCCTCGCTATCCGACGGTCACGTAGATCTTGCGCACCGTTTCGATGGTTTTCCAGACGCCGGTGAAGCCGGGCTTGATGACGAAGCTGTCGCCGGCGCGGTAGGTCACCCTCTCGCCGGCGTCCGGTATGATCTCGATCACGCCGGAGAGAATGTGGCAGAACTCGAAAGTCTCCCCCTTGATCGAGCGCGTCTCACCCGGCGTCGCCTCCCAGACGCCGGTACGGACGAGATCGCCCTTGGCGACATCCTGCGCCCAGGTCTTGAAGGCAGGGTCGCCGGCGATCAGCCGCTCTGGCAGCGCCCTGGATTCGCGCGGCGAAAAGGTTGGGTTGGTATCGACGGTCTTGAGCAGGGACAAGGGATGGCCTTTCTGGTTGGACTTCAATAGCCGCGCGACCGGTCGACGAGCCCGATCGGCTCAAGGCCGGCACGGTGGCGCCGGATGTTGTCGATAACGGCGCGTGCCGCGGTCTCCGGCTGGGTGACGCTCGCGACATGCGGGGTGAGGATGATCTTCGGATGCGACCAGAACGGATGGTTCGCGGGCAGCGGTTCGGGATCGGTCACGTCGATTATCGCCGCCGAAAGGTGGCCGCTCTCGAGCGCGGCGACAAGCGCCTGATGGTCGAGCTGCGGCCCTCGGCCTGTGTGAACGAGAGCCGCGCCCTCCGGTAATTTGACGAACAGATCGGCATCGAGAAATCCGCGCGTGTCTTCGGTCAGCGGCAGCAGGCAGATCAATATGTCGCTGGCCGCCAGCATCGTCTCCAGCCCAACCTCGCCATGGTGGCAGGTCACGCCGTCGATCTGACGCGGCGAACGGCTCCAGCCGGCGAGCGGGAAGCCGAAGGGTTTCAGCCGGTCGAGGACCGCCTGACCGAGCTGCCCGAGACCGAGCACGCCGATCCGGCGCGAGGCGGCCTGGATCTGCGGGATATCCAGCCATTGACCGGCCCGCTGCCGCGCCAGATAGGCGGGCAGGTTGCGGTGCAGCGCAAGTACGGCCAGCGATACGTACTCCTGCATCATGCGCACGATGCCTTCCTCGACCATGCGCACGATCTTCACCGTCGCGGGCACCGCATCGAAGCGAAACTGGTCGACGCCGGCACCAAGGGAGAACAGGAGCTCCAGGTTCCGGTAGCGGGCGAGATTATCCGGCACCGTCCAGGTGATGAGATAACGCACCGCGTCGGCATCGACCGTCGCGGCATTCATCGCGAAAGGGAGGTCGGGCAGTTCCTTGGCGAAGGCTTCGGCAAAGATCGCGCCGCGCCGCGCATCGGAATTGAACAGGAATGTCATCCGGTTCCCCTTCAGGCGGCGCAATGCACAGCCAGCGCTTCGATCATAAGCTGGCAGGCAGTGAGTTCGCTGGCGAGAATATACTCGTCCGGCTTGTGGGCGCGGCCGATATCGCCAGGACCGCAGATGATCGCATCCATGCCGGCGGCTTGGTAGAGCCCAGCCTCGGTACCATAGCTGACGGCGGCGAGCGGTGCTTCGCCGGTCAGGTGGCTCAGCAAAGCCACCAAGCCTGAATCTTGTGACAAAGACAGTGCCGGATAGGCGCTCATCGGCGTCCACTCGACAAGATACCCCTTCGCGGCAAGGGCCTGGGCCCGCGCCTTGACCGGCGCGAGCAGGCGCGCCGGATCGACGCCAGGTATGGCGCGCGCCTCCAGGTCCAGCGTGCAGGTGTCGGGAATGATGTTGACCTGATGTCCACCCGCCACCACACCCGCCTGCAGCGAGGAGTAGGGCGGCTCGAAGGTTGGATCGAACGGGCCGTGCGTCAGTCGCTCGGCTTCGCTGACAGCCGCGCTCAGCGCCTCGGACATCGCATGGATGGCATTGAGTCCGAGATCGGGCCGCGAGGAATGGCCGGAGCGTCCCTTGATGGTGACGCGGGCGGCCGCCTTGCCCTTGTGGCCGCGCACGGCCCGCATGCAGCTCGGCTCGCCGACGATGACGCCGAGCGGTTTTGCGCAAAGGTCGGGAAGCCGGGCGATGAGATGCGGCACGCCGCGGCACCCAATCTCCTCGTCGTAGGAGAAGGCGAGGTGGATCGGCCTCGCAAGGCGCAGCCGCGACAGGGCAGGCACCGCCGCCAGCGCAGCGGCAAGAAAGCCCTTCATATCCGTGGTGCCGCGTCCGTAGAGGCGTTCGCCGTCCGGACGCAGCACGAAAGGGGATGAACTCCACTGCGGCTCGCCAGCGGGAACGACGTCCATGTGGCCCGAGAGGATATAGCCGGGGACATCTACGGGGCCGATCGTGGCAAAGAGATTGGAGCGGTCGCTTTCCGGCCCCGGGAGCAAGGTGACCTTCGCTCCCTGTTCCGCCAGATAGGCCTCGATCCAGCCGGCAATGTCCCCGTTCGGCTTGCCGGCCACGGATGGAAAGGCGACGAGACGGCCGAGGATGTCGAAGACGTC
The DNA here is from genome assembly GCF_006442195.1 of Mesorhizobium sp. B2-3-13. Taxonomy (NCBI): domain Bacteria; kingdom Pseudomonadati; phylum Pseudomonadota; class Alphaproteobacteria; order Hyphomicrobiales; family Phyllobacteriaceae; genus Mesorhizobium; species Mesorhizobium sp. B2-3-13. The sequence goes on along the minus strand of NZ_VFVQ01000005.1, from coordinate 3,305 downwards.
CATTCCAGACCTCAAGGTATTTTGGGGTTTGGGCATTTGGCATTCCGGTTCGTCGGGCCGATACGGTCGAGAATGTCAGCGTTCCTTCGCGATTGCGTGCCGAAAGCGGAAGTGTTTCAGTTGAATCTTGCGTTGGCGCCGGGCTTTCGAACAGATCATATTGATCCGATTGGTTAGCGTCGGCAGGGGAAGGGTAGGCCGTTGTGGGACCTCTCCATATCGGCAATGTTTCAGAGGCATGGAATTGAAGCCGTCCGGAAGCTTGAAAATCGATGCCTTCTCGATGCGGATCGGCGACATCGAAGGCGTCGAACTCGACCGGTTGCACGCGCACTCTCTATCCGTCGGATGGCCGCATCGCGCCGAGGACTGGCAATTCCTGCGCGAATCGGGACGGGGGATCGTTGCGCTCGACGAGATCGGCCGGGTGCTCGGCTCAGCCATGTGGTTCCCGCATGGCCACGATTTCGCGACGGTAGGGATGGTCATCACCTCGCCGCGGCTACAGACGCTGGGAGCCGGTCAGTGGCTGATGAAGCGGGTCTTCGACAACGTGGTCGGGCGCGACTTGCGCCTCAATGCGACCCGGGCGGCAAAGCGGCTCTATCTTTCGCTCGACTTCAGGCCGGAGAAGACCGTCTACCACTGCCATGGCATTGCCCGCGCCGCCACGGCGGCTGGAATAGACAGGGAGTGTGGCGAGGTGCGTCGGCTGCTGGCCGAGCACTTGCCGGCGATCATCGCGCTCGATGCGGTCGGTTTCGGGGTGCATAGAGCGGCACTTGTCGAAAAGCTGTTCGAACAATCTGTTGGCTACGGGCTCTTCGGCGACGGGGCGCTCAAGGCCTTCGCTCTCTGCCGGCCCTTCGGCCGCGGCCATGTCATCGGTCCGGTCCTAGCGGAGCGAGATACCGATGCCATCGCAGTGGTCCGGCCGCACATCGCCGATCATTCGGGCAGTTTCCTTCGGGTGGACACGCATATGGGAAGCGGCGAATTCGCCGCCTTTCTGGCGCACAGCGGAATGCCGGTTTTCGACACGGTGCTGACCATGTCGATGGGCAAACGCCTCGCCGATTTTGCGGTCGACTGTGCAGCTACACCGGTAACTTATGCTCTGGCCAGTCAGACTCTCGGATAGGTCAGCCGAGGATGCGGGCGGGCTCCGCACCATCCGCTAACCGGGAACCAGCATCGAAGCAACGTACAGCTTTCTGCAGCTATGCTGGATCAAAACGCAGTAGGCCAAACTGCAATTGTCTCTGCCTTTAAGTTGTCTAGGGTGCGCATTTCACCTCGAACAGGAGGGCGTTCAGGCCGGCGCCGCGTAAGGAAGCCGGACGGAGCTTATAGTTGTCGCAGCTAAAGGGCGGCGCCCGCTGATCGCCATCGTATAGTCATGGTGCGAAGCGAGTGGAATGTGGTTGATGATCTGGCGCAGGGAGATTGCGGTCTATGCTCCCCGCGCTGGTCGTCGCCGCCGACTCACGTGGCTGCACTGCTTCATGCCCGCCAAGGACGCAGCGGTCGGACGAACGGGTTCCTGCAGACGCTGAGAGAGAGCCTAAACTCACCTCCATGGCGTCGGTGGGAATGTCAGTTCTCTCGCTCGGCCTTCTCTGTAGCTGCCTGGGTGCGAGTGGTGATTGTTGCTGATAGGACAGGCGTCACACGTTCTTCGATGCGCTTTCTCAACGAGGGGCGCAGCTTCCGCCGCCGTGGCTTTGCTTCAACATTTAACTATTAACTGTTTTGCAACTATGACGTTGACGTTTCCAGTGTCATAGGGTTAATAATCTCCTAATATAAGCATCATCTAAAATCTCTTGATCGGAAACCGACGTTTTAGACGATGCAATTGGGTTGGGAGACGTAGCGCTGCGACCAACGTCGTCGCAGCCGCCATCAAGCGATCATCATCCGCAAGCTCCAGCCGGCACTTCTTGTCGGCGCGCTCGCTGATGGTGCGCCGCACTCGCTTCCGACCCAGCTGCGTGGCGACTTTGGGATCGATGCTCGGACAGAGCGTGGTCGAACAGGACTAGCAACAAACAGGCGTTGGGGCGTCTGTCACAGAAAAACAGGGGGTTGAAAATGGCTACTCAGGTCACCGGTGCCGGCGGCACCACGGCATCGTTCTCCAATACACCGCAGGCAAAGGACGACATTTTCAACTACACTGAGGATACCGTAGTCCTCGCTTCAGGTTCGCAAACCATCATAGTTCTCGACGTGATGGCGAACGACCAGGGTGGAAACGCAAAGTCTCTCTTTTCGGTTGACGACGGGATTTCCGCATCGACGGCCACGAAGCAATACGCGCCCATCGACCTCACAACCCAGGACGTCCAAGCTACTGGCGTTTCAGCCTGGGAAAGCATCGGCGGCGGGGTTTCAATCCGCATCAACAACGGCAAGGTTGAGATGGACCTTACCGGGTATCTCGCGGCGCATGGCTTCTCCAGCCTGCAGGCCATGGGTGCGGATGACCACATCAACGAGACCTTCACCTATGCGATCAAGCTCGGTGGCGGGACGCTGAGCTGGGCAAGCGTGTCTGTCAACATCCAGGGCACCAATGACGGCGCGGTTATCACCGCCGTCCCGGGGGCCGACCTGGCTGTGTTGGAGGCCGGCGGCGTCGCCAATGGCACGCTGAACGATCCCAACGCGCATGGGCAACTGGTCATCACTGACCCCGATGCCGGGCAGAACCATTTCCAGGCTCCCCCAAGCCTGCAGGGCACCTATGGCACCTTCACTTTCGATACGACAACGGGCGCGTGGACCTACTTACTTAACCAGACGCTTGCCGATCCGCTGACGCAGGGTCAGGATGTAACCGAGACCTTGACGGTAAAATCGGCGGATGGAAGCGCCAGTTACGACATCAAGGTCAATATTCACGGCACCAACGACGTGCCGGTGATCGGCGGCGTCACGACCGGCTCGGTGACCGAGGAAGTGGCGGTCGACGCCACCAACCACCTCAACACGTCGGGCCTTCTGACCATTGCCGACGTCGACCAGGGCCAGTCGAACTTCACGGCGCAGCCCAGCTTCGCCGGCACCTACGGCACCTTCACGCTCGATGCCGCCGGCCACTGGACCTACAGCGCCGACGACACGCAGACGGCGATCCAGCAGCTCGGCGCCAGCGATTCCATCACCGACAGCTTCACCGCCGTCTCCTCCGACGGCACCGCCAGCCAGCTGGTCACCGTCACCATTCACGGCACCAACGACGTGCCGGTGATCGGCGGCGTCACGACCGGCTCGGTGACCGAGGAAGTGGCGGTCGACGC